>NZ_JBPGXG010000100.1:0-17476 GCF_056755255.1 Monashia sp. HAY1-5C
TCCGTCGTCGGCAGCGTCAGATGTGTATAAGAGACAGGTCCCGGGTCGGACGGGCGCTCGCCCGTTCCCCCGGCCGGTGGCAGCGTCCTGCCGTCTGGGACCATCGAGACCGGTCGCCGCCGCGGCGGCGCCCCCTCTCACCGGCCCTGTCCCCTGCACCGAACGAGACTCTGTGACCGACGAACTCACGACACCGACCCCGTCCACCGCGCGCCTCGTCAGGGCGCTCGCGCCGACCGACACGCCACCACACCTGCCCGGAACGGAGGGACCGTTGGAGCTGTCCATGCCGCAGGTCACCTGGTCCCAGCTCGGCGACTGGCTCGTCGGCACGCCGTTGCTCATCCTCGTGACGATCGTGCTCGGGCTCTTCGTCCGGTGGGCCGTGCACCGCCTCATCAACCGCGTCGTCGCGACGGCCGCCTCCAGACGCGCCGAGCGCCTCGCCGGCCTCCTCGGGGGCAACCGCCGGGCGCCGAGCGCGGTGGGTGTCGCCAACGCCCGCCACGTGCAGCGGACCCAGACGATGGGTGCGCTGCTCAAGAGCATCACGACCTTCATCGTCTTCGGCGTGACGGGCCTGACCGTGCTCTCGCTCGTCGGCATCCCGCTGACGCCGATCCTCACCTCGGCCGGGGTGGGTGGCGTCGCGCTCGCGTTCGGCGCCCAGAGCCTCGTCAAGGACTTCCTCTCGGGTGTCTTCATGATCATCGAGGACCAGTACGGCGTCGGCGACGTCATCGACACCGGTGAGGCCGTCGGCACCGTCGAGAACGTGTCGCTGCGCATCACGCAGCTGCGCGACGCGCAGGGCATGACGTGGTACATCCGCAACGGCGAGATCATCCGCATCGGCAACAAGACTCAGGGGTGGTCCACGGCGATGGTCGACGTCCCGATCGCCTACGACCAGGACGTCGAGCAGGCGACCTCGGTGATCCGCGACGTCGTGTCGGTCATGGACGACGACGACCGGTGGCGGGACGTCCTGCTCGAGGAGCCGAACGTCGTCGGCGTCGAGTCGATGTCGGCCGGTGTCATCACGATCAGGATCCTGGCCAAGACCGTCGCGAACGAGCAGTTCGCCATCCAGCGCGAGATCCGCGAGCAGGTCAAGGGCGCCCTCGACCGGGCCGGCATCAAGAGCCCGTCACCGGTCATGCCGCCGTACGGCGGGGGCAAGCCGCTCTGAGGCCACCGGACCGCACCTGAGACACTGACCGGCGTGACCTACTACGAGGACTTCGGCGGCCACGAGACCTTCGCCAAGCTCGTCCGCGAGTTCTACCGGGGCGTCGCCCGGGACGAGCCGCTGCGCGCGCTCTACCCGGAGCAGGACCTCGGCCCCGCGGAGGAGCGCCTGCGGATGTTCTTCGAGCAGTACTGGGGTGGGCCGACGACGTACTCGCAGCAGCGCGGCCACCCGAGGCTGCGGATGCGCCACATGCCCTTTCCGGTGACCCCCGACATGCGTGACCGCTGGCTGCTGCACATGATGAACGCGGTCGACACGCTCGACCTCGCGCCCGAGCACGACGACCTGCTGCGCGACTACCTGACGCGCGCGGCCTACTCGCTCGTCAACACCCCCGGACCCGACGGCACGTTCTGAGCGTCCGGGGACGCCCTCCGGCTCACAGGAAGTCACAGCCGAGTCACAGGCGAAACCTCTGACGCCCCGACGCGGGCCGTGCTGTGCTGGTGCGTGTGGCCACGGGTGGCGTGGCGCCTGCATCCGCAAGGAGGCCGAGATGGTCGAGCTGAACCGCACGTCGGTGGGGGTCGCTG
This sequence comes from Monashia sp. HAY1-5C, assembly GCF_056755255.1. NCBI lineage: Bacteria > Bacillati > Actinomycetota > Actinomycetes > Micrococcales > Intrasporangiaceae > Intrasporangium > Monashia sp. HAY1-5C. The sequence goes on from NZ_JBPGXG010000100.1 coordinate 1,789, forward strand.
CAGCAGGCGCCGCCGCGCTGGCCGTCGCCCTGGGAGTCTCCGCGGTGGCCCGCGCCGACTCGCCGAGCCCGTCCTCGAGGACCGCCGTGGCGGTCGTCCCGGCGGCCGCGACGACCCCCGCCCCGACCGCCACCGGCAACCCCGGCAACGGCAACCACGGGAACGGCAACGGCAACCACGGGCACGGTTGGGGTCCCGGTGGCCGGCCCGGCAAGGGCGGTGGAGACCTCGGGCGCGGTCTGGGTGTCGGGCACCTCGGCGCCGGCGTGGCCGACCTCGCGGCGCGCCTCGGCGTCAGCGAGTCGACGTTGCGCGACGCCATCAAGGGCGCCCGAGACGACCTCCGCGCCGCCCGCGCCGCGGCCCAGCCGACCGCCCCGCCGACCACGTCGCCCACCACACCGCCGACCTCGCCTCCGTCGACGGCCCAGCGCGACGCGAGGCTCGATGCCTTCACGACGGCGCTCGCCAAGCGCCTGCGCATGGACGTCGCCAAGGTGCGCGGCGCCATCGCCGCCGTTCGTGCGGCCGCGCAGGCCGCACGCCAGAAGGCCTTCGACGACCGGCTCGCCCAGGCGGTGCAGAGCGGCACGCTGACCCAGGCCGAGGCCGACGCCGTGAAGAAGGCGGCCGCCGCCGGGGTCATCGAGATGGACGGCCCTGACTGACCGAGCCGACCCGAGCCACGTCCAGCCTCACGCCGTGGAGCGGGAGGCCGGCCAGCGGGCCGCGGTGTGGTGGCTCGGTCCCCGGCCGGTGAGCAGGCCGCGGCCTGGTGGTCGGCAGTGCCGGACCGGCGTACTGGGTGGCTGGACGAGCCGCGTCAGCAGCTGGCGTCGATCCCGGCCCGGAGCGCGCGTCACACCACGTGGCGCGCGATGCACGGTCCCGGCGCGCGAAAGTCCGCGCGCCGAACCCCGTTGCGCGCGCTTCGTCCAGCAGGCTGCCGGGACGGGGCCACGCGACGGTCCCCCTCGCGGCGCTCGACGACGCCACCCGCAGGGTCGACATGCAAGATCTTGCAGATCTTGCTTGGAGTTTCCGTGGGCATGAGGAACGATGGTGGCTCGTGACGCGATCAGCAACCCAGACCCTCACGCCCGCCACCGTGACGGGCGTCCGCGAGGCGGACAGCCCGGTCCACGCCGCCGACCACCCGGACGGGGCGTGGTGGCGTCAGGCCGTGATCTACCAGATCTACCCCCGCTCGTGGAGCGACGGCGACGGCGACGGCGTCGGCGACCTGCCCGGCATCACCGCGCGCCTCGAGCACCTCAGCGCGCTCGGCGTCGACGCGGTCTGGCTGTCGCCGTTCTACACCTCGCCCCAGGCCGACGCCGGCTACGACGTCGCCGACTACCGCGACGTCGACCCGCTGTTCGGCACGCTCGCCGACGCGGACGGGATGATCGCGCGCGCCCACGAGCTGGGCCTCAAGGTCATCGTGGACATGGTCCCGAACCACTCCTCGGACGAGCACGAGTGGTTCGCAGCCGCGCTCGCAGCGGGCCCCGGCTCGGCCGAGCGCGAGCGCTACGTCTTCCGCGAGGGCCGCGGCGAGCACGGCGAGCTGCCCCCGAACAACTGGCAGTCCGTCTTCGGCGGCGCCGCGTGGACGCAGGTCACCGAGGAGAACGGCCGTCCGGGCCAGTGGTACCTGCACCTGTTCGACCCGAAGCAGCCCGACTTCAACTGGGAGCACCCCGAGGTGCGTGCCGAGTTCGAGTCGATCCTGCGCTTCTGGCTCGACCGGGGCGTCGACGGCTTCCGCGTCGACGTCGCGCACGGCCTGATCAAGGAGCAGGGCCTGCCCGACACCGAGGAGGAGCGCACCGTCATGCTCGGCCACGCCGAGCACGACGACGCCGCCGTGGCAACCGCGCGCCCGGACGACCAGCCCCGCATCGACCACACGAAGCGCAGCCCGATGTGGGACCAGGACGGCGTCCACGAGATCTACCGTTCCTGGCGCCGCGTCCTCGAGTCCTACGGCACCCCCGACCGCATCCTGTGCGCCGAGGCCTGGGTCGAGCCGCAGGAGCGCGCCGTCGCGTACGTCCGCCCGGACGAGATGCACCAGGCGTTCAACTTCGACTTCCTCACCTCGGCGTGGGTCGCCGCCGACCTGCGCTCGGTCATCACGTCGTCGCTGCGGGCGGCCGACTCGGTGGGCGCGCCGTCGACGTGGGTGCTGTCGAACCATGACGTCGTGCGCCACGCCTCGCGCCTCGGTTTCGCGCCCGGCACGCCGCGGATGAACGGCATCAGCGCCGCCGACCCGCAACCGGACCGCGAGCTCGGCCTGCGCCGCGCCCGGGCCGCGACCGCGCTCATGCTGGCCCTGCCGGGCGGTGCCTACCTGTACCAGGGCGAGGAGCTCGGCCTGCCCGACTCGACGGACATGCCGGCCGAGTTCCGCCAGGACCCGACGTTCGCGCGCACCGCGGGCGCCGAGACCGGCCGCGACGGCTGCCGGGTCCCGATGCCGTGGGTCGCCGACGCGCCCAGCCTCGGCTTCGGCCCGACCGACGCGACGTGGCTGCCGCAGCCGGCGGTCTACGCCGACTACGCGGTCGACCGGCAGACCGGCGTGCCCGGGTCCACCCTCGAGCTCTACCGGTCGCTGCTCGCGGAGCGTCGACGCCTCCACCTCGGCACCGGGTCGCTGACGTGGGTCGAGGGCTACGGAGAGGACGTCCTCGCCCTGACCAACGGCGGACCGGACCGCGAGCGCGTCCTCGTCGTCACCAACCTCGGCGCCGAGCCGGTCGAGCTGCCCGAGGGCGTCGACGTGCTCGTCGCCTCCGGTCCCCTGGTGGCCGGACGCGTCCCCACCGACACGACCGTCTGGGCACTCTGGGCCTGACCGCGCCGGTCCCCCACTGCTCCGACCCGCGCGAGGGCGCCCCCGGCCAGGGGGCGCCCTCGTCGCACCACCGGAGGTGTCCAGGCCGGGCGGTGAGCGCCTAGTCTCGCGCCATGACCGTGCCGGCGCCGCGCCCCCGCCCCTACCTCGCCCGGACGCCGGTGGCCCTCGCCCACCGCGGTGGCGCGCTCTACCGGCCCAACGTCGGCCTCGAGAACACGATGACGGCGTTCGGCCATGCCGTCGCCCTCGGCTACACCCACCTCGAGACCGACGTGCACCTGACGGCCGACGGCCGGCTCGTCGCCTTCCACGACACCCGCCTCGACCGCGTGACCGACCGGGCCGGACTCATCCACCGGCTCACCTGGGAGCAGGTGCGCGAGGCCGCCATCGGCGACGGTGAGCGCGTGCCCCTGCTCACCGAGGTCCTCGACGCGTGGCCGGAGGTCAACCTCAACCTCGACCTCAAGGCGCCGGGGACGCCGGCGGCCCTCTGGCGTCTCATCGAGGAGCGCCGCCTCCACGAGCGGGTCTGCGTCGGCTCGTTCTCGCAGCGCAACATCGCCCAGTTCCGACGCCTCGCCCGCGGACGCGTCACGACCGCGGCCGCGCCCGTCGGCGCCGCGGTCAACCGCTACGGCCCGCGCTGGCTGGCCCGCTGGCTGCGCTCACCCGCGGAGGTCTTCCAGGTGCCCGCCTCGTTCCCCGTGCGCGGGCGCGTCGTGCAGGTCGTGACCCCGGGGTTCGTCGCGGCGGCGCACGCAGCGGGCAAGCAGGTGCATGTCTGGACGATCGACGACCCGGAGCAGATGCACCGGCTGCTCGACCTCGGCGTGGACGGTCTCGTCAGCGACCGCATCGACGTGCTCAAGCAGGTGCTCGTCCAGCGCGGCACGTGGACCGGGCGCTGACGAAGCCGCTTCGTCAGCGCACCAGCACGTGACCGCGCGCGGTCGACAGGCGGGTCCAGCGTCCGTTGGTCGACACCGACGCCTCGGTGCCCGGCGCGGTGAAGCCGAGCACGTGCGCGCCGAAGGCCAGACCGGCCGCGACGGGCGGCACGGTGTCGGTCATCGCGCCCCACACGCGACGGCGCAGGGCCGTGACCGCGTGAGCGCCGGCACCGTCGGGGGTTCCCGCGGCAACCTGCGAGATCCCCTCGCGCGCAACCGCGTCCACGGCCTCGCTGGTGAGCCGCCCCACGGGCTCCCAGCCGTCGCGTGGGGGTGTCAGCCCGCCCCACGGCGCCCGCACGGTGGTCGGGGGCACGGCGAGGACGCTCGACGCGTCGCGGCGCGCCAGCCGGTCGGCGAGCGACGCGAACGACACCGTCGTGTCGAGGGCCGCGCCGGCGTCGTGGCCGACTGCCCGGACCCGCACGACGCGCAGACCGAGGACCGTGCCCTCACCGAGCAGGCCGCCGCCCTCGAGGACGGCGACCGTGACGAGGGCCAGGCCGCCGGCGACCTGCAGCCGCACGGCGCCGTCGGGGTTGGCGCGCCGGGCCCGGCCCAGGAACGTCTCGAGGTCGGCCAGGCCCCGGGGGTCACCGAAGTCGACGTGTCGCACGTCGGTGGTCACGGTCGGGCCCTCACCGTCGACGCCGGAACGGTGCCGGGCCACTGCGGTGGGGCCGCAGGGCGTCCCGCTCCTCCGGCCGCATCCGCCGCGGTGACGCGGACGCGAAGTCGTAGAGGGCCAGCTCGGTCTCCGCGACGGCGTACACGACCTCGTCACCTCGCGTCCCGTCACCTCGCCCCTGGGCACCCTGTGGGTCGATCCCCACGGGGTCGGTGACGATGTAGGCGACGTCGAAGCCGGCCCCACCGACCCGCGAGACCCACATCCGGATCTCGACCGGTGCGTGCCGGAAGCCGAGCGGCCGCCGGTACTCGATCTCGTGTCGCGCGACGAGCACGCCCTCGTCGAGCAGCGTCTTGTTGCCCGCGCCGGTGCCGTCGAACCAGTCCCGGAAGGCGATGACGCGCGCGTCCTCGAGCAGCCGGAGGAACTGCACGTTGTTGATGTGCGCGTAGGCGTCCATGTCGGACCAGCGCAGCGCCACGTGCGCGGCGTACGGGGCCTGGAGGTCGGTCGAGGAACGGGTCGTGCCGTCCGGCGCGTCGGTCATGACGCCATCCTCCCAGCCCGTCCCCATCCCCGTCCGGGCGCCCACCGGCGTCCACAGGGCCCGGCCCGGGGAGGCGGACCCGTCAGCGGCGGCACGTAGGTTGGACGCATGCCCCCGACGCCTGCCGCCCAGCCCACCACCACCGACGCCATGGGCGACGCCGGACCCGTGGACGTGGTCGACGACGCACTGCGGTCACGGGCGACCGAGGCACTGCGCCGGCTCGTCGGACGGCCTGACGCCGAGTTCCGTGACGGCCAGCTCGAGGCCATCGCCGCACTCGTCGAGGGTCGTCGGCGCGTCCTCGTCGTGCAGCGCACGGGGTGGGGCAAGTCGGCCGTGTACTTCGTCGCGACCGCCCTGCGCCGGTCCGAGGGCGCGGGACCGACCGTCATCGTCAGCCCGCTGCTGGCGCTGATGCGTGACCAGATCGGGGCCGCCCAGCGGGCCGGCATCCGCGCCGTGACGCTCAACTCCACCAATGCCGACGAGTGGGGCGAGGTGTCGGCCGCCCTCGCGGCAGGTGCCGTCGACGTCCTGCTCGTCAGCCCCGAGCGGCTCAACAACCCACGGTTCCGCGACGAGCAGCTGCCGCAGCTGGCCCGGACCTGCGGCCTGCTCGTCGTCGACGAGGCGCACTGCGTCAGCGACTGGGGGCACGACTTCCGGCCCGACTACCGCCGCATCCGCGACCTGCTCACGACTCTGCCGGAGCACACGCCGGTCCTCGCGACGACGGCCACCGCCAACGCGCGGGTCGTCACCGACGTCGTCGAGCAGCTCGGCGCCGGCGGCCACGACGTGCTGACGCTGCGCGGTCCGCTCGCCCGGGCGTCGCTGCGCCTCGGCGTGCTGCCACTCGCCGCGCCGGAGCAGCGGCTGGCCTGGCTCATCGCCCACCTGGCACAGCTGCCCGGCTCCGGCATCGTCTACGCCCTGACCGTGGCAGCGGCCGAGGACGTCGCCGCCGCGCTGCGCGAGGCCGGGCACGAGGTCGCCGCCTACACGGGCCGCACCGAGCCTGCCGAGCGCATCCGCCTCGAGGAGGCACTGCGCGACAACACCGTCAAGGCGCTCGTGGCCACGTCGGCGCTCGGCATGGGCTTCGACAAACCCGACCTCGGGTTCGTCCTGCACCTGGGTGCGCCCTCCTCCCCCGTCGCCTACTACCAGCAGGTCGGTCGCGCGGGGCGGGCCACGGAGCGCGCCGACGTCCTGCTCATGCCCGGCCCCGAGGACAAGGACATCTGGCGCTACTTCGCCTCGGCCTCGATGCCGCGCCAGGACCAGGCCGACGCCGTGCTGCGGGCCCTCACCGAGTCGCCGAAGCCGCTGTCCACGGTCGCGCTCGAGGCCATCGTCGACGTGCGTCGCACGCGGCTCGAGCTGCTGCTCAAGGTGCTCGACGTCGACGGCGCCGTCCGCCGGGTGCCCGGCGGGTGGACCGCCACCGGCGAGCCGTGGGCCTACGACGAGGAGCGCTACGGGCGGGTCACGCAGGCCCGCGAGCGTGAGCAGCAGCTCATGGTCGACTACGAACGCAACGAGGGGTGCCGCATGGCGTTCCTGCAGACCTGCCTCGACGACGAGACGGCCGAGCCGTGCGGCCGCTGCGACGGCTGTGCCGGGCCGTGGTTCGACGCGACGATCCCGGACGCGGCCGTCACCACCGCCCGCGCCCGGCTGGACCGACCCGGTGTCGCCCTGGAGCCCCGGGCGCAGTGGCCGTCCGGGATGGACCGCCTCGGTGTCCCCGTGCGCGGCCGCATCGGGGCGGAGACGGCCATGACCGAGGGCCGCGCGGTCGCCCGGCTCAGCGACCTCGGCTGGGGTCAGCGGCTGCGCGAGCTGCTCCGCGGCGACGACGGCGAGCTGCCGCCCGAGGTGCTGCGCGCGTGCGTCGACGTCCTCGCGACCTGGGGGTGGTCGCAACGGCCCGTCGCGGTCGTGTCGGTCCCGTCGCGACGCCGTCCACGGCTCGTCGGGTCCCTGGCGGCGGGCATCGCCGAGCTCGGGCGGCTGCCCTACCTCGGGTCGCTCGACCTCGCCGAGGGCGGCCCGGTGGGCGAGCCTGGCGGCAACAGCGCCTTCCGGCTGGCCAACGTGTGGGGCCGACTCGTCGTCGGACCCGAGCTCGCGGCGCGGCTGGCCGGGGCGCCCGGTCCCGTGCTGCTCGTCGACGACGTCGCCGACTCGCGCTGGACGCTGACGGTGTGCGCAGGCCTCCTGCGTCAGGCCGGGGCGCCCGGGGTGCTCCCGCTCGTCCTCGCGCTCGAGGCGTGAGCACGGCGGCAGGTGGCCGTGCCGTGGCGCCGGCCCCACGTCGGGCACGGGGACGGGGCCGACGGGGGCTGGGTAGGGTCGGGGCGTGACCGACGAGATCACCGTGCTCCCCCCGATCGAGGACCTCATCGATGTCCTGACCCTCAAGGACGTCGGCACGGCCCAGATCGCCGTCACCGACGTGCTCGGCCGCGACGCCGCGGAGTCGATCGGGGCGACGTCGGCGCGCGTCTTCGAGGGGCGCAGTCAGAAGATGCCGCACGGCCGGGTCTTCGGCGGCCAGGTGCTCGCGCAGTGCGTCATGGCGGCCGGCACGACGGTCCGTGAGATCGACGGCGACGGCCCGCGCCCGATCCACTCGCTGCACGGCTACTTCATGCGTCCGGGCGACGACACCCTGCCGATCCGGTTCGCCGTCGAGGAGATGCGCGACGGCCGGTCCTTCTCGACGCGGCGGGTCCACGCCGTGCAGAAGGGCGCGCCGATCATGTCGATGGTGTGCTCGTTCCAGGAGCGGGCCGGCGGCCTCGACCACCAGGAGCCGATGCCCGCGGTGGCCGGCCCCGAGGGCCTGACCTCGCTGGCCGAGGCGTTCCGCGGCATCGACCACCCCGGCGCCCGGCACCTCGCGGAGTCCCGCCCCATCGAGCTGCGGCCCGTCGAGAGCAACATGTTCCTCGACCCGGGGCCCGAGCAGGTCGCGAGCAACCACGTGTGGATGCGGGCCGTCGACCGGCTCCCGGACGACCCGTTGCTGCACGCCGCGGTGCTGGCCTACTCCAGCGACTACTCGCTGCTCGAGCCCGTGCTGCGACGCCATGGCCTCGTGTGGACCGACCGTCGGCTGCGCGTCGCGAGCCTCGACCACTCGATGTGGTTCCACCGCGACGCGCGAGCCGACGAGTGGCTGCTCTACGCGCAGGCGGCGCCGTCGGCCACGAGCGGTCGCGGCCTGTCGATCGGACAGATCTTCACCCGGGACGGCACCCTCGTCGCGACGACCGCCCAGGAGGGCATGGTCCGCGTCAAGGAGGACTGAGGGCGCACCCGCGTCACACCGCGCGGACGACGGCGACGTCGTGGCCCTCGAGGCGCAGGCCGCCGGGGGCCTTCTCGGGGTGCCGGCCCCACGAGGCCAGCACCTCGTCGAGGTCGTCCGCGACGGGCACGACCTGGGACTGCTCGGACAGGTTGGCCACGACGCGCAGCCGCCCGCGTGACAGGACGAACCACGAGGCGTCCTCGTCGAAGCGGGCGCTCGTGTCCCGCAGGTCACCGGAGGCGATGTCGGGTTCGGTGCGGCGTACCTCGAGGAGCCGCCGGTAGAACGCGAGCGTCTCGACGTGGCCCGGTGCGTCGACCTCCGACCACCGCAGCACGCTCGACTCGCGGGTGGCCGGGTCCTGCGGGTCGGGGACGTCCGCCTCGTCCCACCCGTGCGCCGCGAACTCGCCCCGGCGCCCGGTGCGCACGGCCTCGGCGAGCCAGTCCTCCTCGAAGGAGGTGAAGAACGCGAAGGGCGTTCCCGCGCGCCACTCCTCGCCCATGAAGACCATCGCCGTGTAGGGCGACAGGAGGTAGAGCGCCGCGCCGATGGCCTGCTGGCCCGGCGTCACGGTGGCCCCGATGCGGTCGCCGACCGCGCGGTTGCCGACCTGGTCGTGGGTCTGCAGGTAGGCGACGAAGCGGTGCCCGGACGTCGTGGCGGGGTCGACCGGCCGACCCCAGGTCGCGTCGCGGAAGGTCGAGTAGCGGCCGTCGTGCAGGAAGGCCTGGGTGAGCACCTTGGCCAGGACCGACAGCACGCCCCCGTCGGGCCACGCGGCGGTGCCGCCGGCGAAGTCGGCGTAGTAGCCCTGGGTCTCGCCGGTGAGCGCCACGTGCAGGGCGTGGTGCACGTCGTCGTCCCACTGCGCCGTCATGCCCCGGCCGCCCTCCGCGGTCGGCGTCACCATGACCGGGTCGTTGAGGTCGCTCTCCGCCACGAGGTCGAGCGAGCGGCCGAGCTGGGCTGCCAGAGAAGCGGTCTCGTCGGACAGCTGCGCGAGGACGTGACGATCGGAGGAGTCACGCAGCTCGTGGACGGCGTCGAGTCGCAGCGCGTCGACGTGGAAGTCGCGGAACCACCGCAGCGCGTTGTCGACGACCCACCGCCGGACCTGCTGCGAGCCGTCACCGTCGAGGTTGACGGCCGGACCCCACGGCGTCGTGTGCGCGTCGGTGAAGTACGGCCCGAACTCCGCGAGGTAGTTGCCGGTGGGGCCGAGGTGGTTGTAGACGACGTCGAGGCAGACGCCCAGCCCGCGACCGTGGCAGGCGTCGACGAAGCGCTGGAAGGCCGCAGGCCCGCCGTAGGCGTCCTGGACGGCGTACGGCTGGACGCCGTCATATCCCCAACCGTGGGTCCCACCGAAGGCCGCGACGGGCATGACCTCGACGACGTCGATGCCGAGCTCGACGAGGTGGTCGAGGTGCCCGGTCGCGGCATCGAGCGTCCCCTCGGGTGTGAACGTGCCGACGTGCAGCTCGTAGACGACGCCGCCGGCCACGCCCCGACCCTCGCGGGGGCCGCGCCAGCCCGCGTCCTGCCACCGGTGGGCCGCGACGTCGAACGTGCGGCTGGGCCCGTGCACCCCGTACGGCTGCCAGGCGCTGCGCGGGTCGGGGCGCGGGTCGCCGCCGTCCAGGCTGAACGCGTAGTCGAGGACACCCGCCTTCGCGAGGTCATCGGTGGGCGTCCATGACCACCACCCGTCCCCGGCCTGCTGCATGGACCGGCGCTCCGGTTCCGTGCCGTGCGCCGCGGCCGCGACCCTCACCTCCACCGTCGTGGCGTACGGCGCCCAGACGTGGATCTCGTTCTCACTCATCGCGTTCCCTGTGGTCGGTGGTCCGGTCAGAGGTGCGCCCGGGCCGGCCTCACGCCTCGTGGACGAGGAGCGCGACGGGCAGATGCTCGTCGGGCAGCACCTGCGCCACCCGTACCCGTCCGCCGTCGGTCGCGCGCCCCGACACGGCATCCCGCCACCTTCCGGCCGGCAGCTCTACCGTCGCGTCGCCCCAGCCCCCGGCGTCGGCGAGCCGGCCGGCGAGTCGCGTGACCAGCGTCACGACGCGTGGCCCGTCGTCGTTCCCGCGCACGAACCCGACGAGGTGCGCCGAGGAGGAGTCGACCTCGGCGTACGTCGCAGACGGCCCGACGAAGGCGTCCGGGGCAGCCCGCCGGGTGCGCAGGGCCGCCGTGGTGAGCAGGAGCTTCTCGTCGGAGAGGTCCTGTGGGGCGGCACCGGCGTCCAGCCGGGTAAGGCGGTCGCGGCGCTCGGCGTAGTCGACGAGACGCCGGTTGTCCGGGTCGACGAGCGACAGGTCGACGAGGTCGGTGCCCTGGTAGACGTCCGGCACGCCGGGCATCGTCAGCTGGACGAGCTTCTGCCCGAGGGTGTTGGCCCGGATCTCCGTGGCCGTGCCGGTCAGCCACGCCTCGACGTGCGTCCGCACGTCCTCCGACGCGAGCACACCGGAGACGAAGCGATGGACCGCGGCCTCGTACCCCTCGTTCGGCGAGGTCCATCGGGTGTAGAGCTTGGACTCGCGGATCGCCTTGAGGGCGTAGGCGTTGAGTCGCTCGTCGCTGATCGGCCAGGCACCCACGAGCGTCTGCCAGAGGAAGTACTCGGTGAGTGCGTCGAGCGCGTCATCCCGGAAGGGGTCGGCCAGCCCGCGGGCGGTGCGCACCCACGCCGCCCACGCCTCGGGACGCTCCGCCAGGACGAAGAGCCGGGCCCGCACGTCCTCGGCTCGCTTGGTGTCGTGGGTCGAGAGGGTCGTCATCGTCGCCGGCCAGTGCTCGGCGAGCGTCGTCGCGAACCGGTGGAACTCGGCTGCCGGGACACCGACCCGCTCCGGGTCGCCACCGACCTCGTTGAGGCCCACGAGCCGGACGAACCGGTAGTACGCGGTGTCCTCGATGGCCTTGGCCATGACGGGTCCGCACGTCTGCTGGAACCGGACGAGGAACTCGTCGGCGGCGGCGGCATCCGTCCGCTCGGCCCGTCCGAGCGCGAGGTCGAGGAGCGCCCCGACCGTGCGGGCGTCGAGGTCCGGGCCGTGCAGCGACTCCCGGCCGCGCGCCACGGCGGACTCGAGCGCCACCGCGTCCCGCTCCTGCGGCTCGGTACCGGGCCGGCGGTAGACGCGGTAGCGGTCCATGCCCACGAGCATCGTCTCGAGGACCCGGCGCGCCTCGTCGGTGTCGAGGTCGGGCCGGGCCCGCGCCACGAGCCGCAGCAGCCGCTCGACCTCCGCGACGAGCATGACCTCGACGACCCACCGTTTCGACGTCGCGACGATGGCTCCGAGGTCCTGACGCTCCCCGACCAGCTCGGCCGAGAGCTCGTCGAGCGGCGCGGCACCTGCGGGGTCGACGAACAGGCCCCCGACGCGCAGCAGCGCGTCGTAGCCGGTGGTTCCCGCGGTGCGCCAGGACGCCGGCAGCTGCTCGTCGCCCTCGAGGATCTTCTCCACCACGACCCAGACGTCCCCGGTGGCCTCGGCGAGCCGTTCGAGGTACCCCTCGGGGTCCGCCAGGCCGTCCGGGTGGTCGATGCGAAGCCCGGCGACCGCGCCGGAGCGCACCGCCGCGAGGAGCCGCTCGTGCGTGGCGTCGAAGACCTCGGCGTCCTCGACGCGCACGGCGATGAGCGACGTGACGTCGAAGAAGCGGCGGTAGTTCAGCTCGGCGTCGCCGACCTGCCAGAACGCCAGCCGGTAGTGCTGGGCCTCCAGCACGTCGGCGAGCGGGGCCGACGGGTCCGTGCCGGGCGCGAGCGGGAACACGTGGTCGTAGTAGCGGACCACCGGCTCGCCCTCGTGCTCCCCCAGCGACAGCTCCCCGGCCGCGAGCGCCTCCTCGAGCCGCGAGCCGAGCACGGGCAGCAGGATCCGCCCGTCCTGGGCGTCCCAGTCGACGTCGAACCAGGACGCGTACGCCGAGGTGCGGCCCTCGCGCAGCACGTCCCACAGGGGCCGGTTGAGCGACAGGGGCGTCGGCGTCGTCATGTGGTTCGGGACGACGTCGACGACGACCCCGAGGCCCGCCTCGTGCGCTGCTGCGCACAGCCGCTCGAAGCCCGCGTCGCCACCGAGACCCTCCGCGACGTGGCGGTGGTCGACGACGTCGTACCCATGCATCGACCCGCTCGTGGCCTGCAGGACGGGAGACAGGTAGAGGTGCGAGACGCCGAGGGCGGCGAGGTGGTCCACCTGGGCCAGCGCGTCCCCGAAGGTGAAGCCGGGCTCGAGCTGGAGCCGGTGCGTCGAGACCGGGATGCCGGGACGGGCTGCCGCGTCCGTCACGCCGTGGCCCCCTCCGTCACGCCCGCGACGGGCGGCGCCGCCGGCACCCGCGGGCACCGGAGGACGACGATGCTGTGGGCCTCGACCTGCACCTGCCACGTCGGGTCGAGGGGCGACTCCTCGATCTCCTCCCGCGCCGTGTCGATGACCGGGAGCCACTCCGTCCCGTACTCGGCGTCCGGCAGCGTGAACGACAGCGACTCGTGGTGGGCGTTGAAGAGCACGAGGAACGAGTCGTCGAGGATCTTCTGTCCCCGCGGGTCCGGCTCGGGGATGGCCGAGCCGTTGAGGAAGACCATGAGCGACTTGGCCATTCCGTTGCTCCACGCCTCGTCGTCCATGTGCTCGGCGTTCGGCATGAGCCAGGCGATGTCACCGAGCTCGCTCTCACCGCCGTGCTCGGCGCTGCCGGCGAAGAACCGGCGCCGGCGGAACACCGGGTGCTCCCGGCGCAGCCGGACGATCGACTGGGTGAAGGCGAGCAGCTGCTGGTCGTCCTCGTCGAGGGCCCAGTGGATCCACGAGATGTCGTTGTCCTGGCAGTACCCGTTGTTGTTGCCGCCTTGGGTGCGGCCGAGCTCGTCGCCGTGCAGGAGCATCGGGACGCCCTGGCTGAGCAGGAGGGTCGTCAGGAAGTTGCGCTGCTGGCGCGCCCGCAGGCCACGCACCGCGGGGTCGTCGCTCGGACCCTCGACGCCGCAGTTCCACGAGCGGTTGTGGCTCTCGCCGTCGTTGTTGCCCTCACCGTTGGCCTCGTTGTGCTTGTCGTTGTACGACACGAGGTCGCGCAGGGTGAAGCCGTCGTGCGCGGTGACGAAGTTGATCGACGCGATCGGCTTCCGGCCGGAGTGCTCGTAGAGGTCGCTCGAACCCGTGAAGCGGGAGGCGAACTCGCCGAGCGCCCCGCCCTCGCCGCGCCAGAAGTCCCGGACCGTGTCACGGTACTGGCCGTTCCACTCGGTCCACAGGGGCGGGAAGCCGCCGACCTGGTAGCCGCCCTCCCCGACGTCCCAGGGCTCGGCGATGAGCTTGACCTGGCTGACGACCGGGTCCTGCTGGATGAGGTCGAAGAACGCCGACAGCTTGTCGACCTCGTGGAACTGGCGGGCCAGCGTCGCGGCGAGGTCGAAGCGGAAGCCGTCGACGTGCATCTCGGTGACCCAGTAGCGCAGCGAGTCCATGATGAGCTGGAGCACGTGCGGGCTGCGCATGAGGAGGCTGTTGCCGGTGCCGGTCGTGTCGTAGTAGTGCGACAGGTCGTCGCTGACGAGCCGGTAGTAGCTGTTGTTGTCCAGGCCCCGGAAGGCGAGCGTCGGGCCCATGTGGTTGCCCTCCGCCGTGTGGTTGTAGACGACGTCGAGGATGACCTCGATGTCGGCCTCGTGCAGCGCCCTGACCATGGCCTTGAACTCCAGAACCTGCTGCCCGCGCTGACCCCCCGCCGCGTAGGCGTTGTGCGGGGCCAGGAAGCCGATCGTGTTGTAGCCCCAGTAGTTCGACAGGCCGCGCTCGACGAGCGGCGCGTCCTGGACGAACTGGTGCACCGGCATCAGCTCGACGGCGGTGACGCCGAGGTCGGTCAGGTGCTTGATCGTCGCCGGGTGGGCGATGCCGGCGTAGGTGCCGCGGATCTCCTCCGGGACCTCGGGGTGCAGCATCGTCAGGCCCTTGACGTGGGCCTCGTAGATGACGCTCTCGTGGTACTCGTGCCGCGGGGGGCGGTCGTCGCCCCAGTCGAAGAACGGGTTGACGACGACGGAGTGCATCGTGTGGGCGATGCTGTCGTCGGTGTTGATCTCGGTCGTCGTCGCCGCGTCGGGGTCACCGAAGGTGTACGAGTACAGGGACTGGTCGTTCTCGGCCTGCCCCTCGATGGCCTTGGCGTACGGGTCCAGCAGGAGCTTGCTCGGGTTGCAGCGGTGCCCGTTCTCGGGCTCGTAGGGGCCGTGGACGCGGAAACCGTACCGCTGACCGGGCTGCAGGAACGGCACGTACCCGTGCCACACGAACCCGTCGACCTCCGGCAGGTCGAGGCGCGTCTCGGCCAGGTCGTCCGTGAGCAGACACAGCTCGACACGCTCGGCGACCTCCGAGAAGACCGCGAAGTTGACCCCCGCGCCGTCGTAGGTGGCGCCGAGGGGGTAGGGCTTGCCGGGCCAGATCTCCATGGAGCTTCTTCCGTCGTCATGGACGCGGCCGGGGCCGCGCCGCCACCGGTGTGGCGTCGGGCGGACGACGCCGGCCACCCCGGGCCCATCGTGGTGCCCGGCGGGGTGCCGCGCAACCACCGCTCCCCTGACGGTCGGGCCTCGGCCCGCGGGGGAAGCGACGCCTACTGCGCGCGTCCGTGCTTCCAGTACCCCATGAAGGCGACCTGGTGTCGCGGCAGGCCTCCCTCGCCGACGAGGAGGCGACGACACGCCTTGACGGTGTCGGAGTCACCGGCCACCCACGCGTACGTGTCGTCGGGTCCGAGGCGCGCTGCATCGCCGAGGGCGCCCACCACGTCGTCGCCCGACGAGCTGTACATCGCGGTCTCCCAGACGTCGTCGTCGAGATCGGCCGCCGGTCCGAGCGACGGGAGCGGGTCGACGGGCCGGCCGCCGGTGTCGAGACGGAGGCAGGAACGCAGGGCCGCGAGCGTCTGCGACCCGCGTTCACGGTCGCCGCGGGCGATCCAGTGCGCCTCGATGCCGGGCGGGAAGCGCACGTCGAGGACGTCGGTGGCGTCGGGCACCTCGACGACTGCGATGCCGTCGGCGTCCGCCGGCAGGGCCTCTGCGATCGACGCGAGGGCGGGCACGGCCGTCTCGTCGGCCACCAGGATCAGCCGCCGCGCGTCGGCTGGCGCGAACTCGATGCCACCGAACGAGCGCTCGTGGCCGCGGCGTGGTGCGACGAGCCCGATCTCGTCGCCGACCGTCGCCTCCTCGGCCCACGAGCCGGCCGGGCCGATGGGAGCGCCACCGGGCCCGTCGGGACCGTGCAGCACGAAGTCCACGACGAGCAGGCGCTGTTCCCCCTCCCCCTCGACGGCACGGGCCGTGTAC
>NZ_JBPGXG010000101.1:0-17453 GCF_056755255.1 Monashia sp. HAY1-5C
ATGGTGGCCGGGTCGCCCTCGACCCACGTGACGCGGGCGCAGGCCCCTTCGGCGGAACGGTGGTCGCGGTGCAGGTAGGCCACCTCCCACTCGTCGACGGTCGTGTCCCCGCCGAACATGCCCGCGGCACGCTCCCGCAGGGGCATGACGGCGTCCGCGCTCGAGCGCATCGCGTCCTCGTCCCGCCACGCGGTCGTGACGATGCAGCGGCCGCTGTCGCGGTCGGCGATGAGGGACAGACCGACGTACCCGTCCATGTCCCTGACCCGCGGCATCACCTCGTCCTGGACGTAGGAGATCCCGGACTCGACCATGCCCGGCTGACCCATGACCGTCGTGGAACGTGCGTACACGGCCCACCCTCCTTGCCTCGAGGCGGCGCCCCGACGGCGCTGCCGTCGCCCTCCAGCGTCCTCCCTGCCTCGTCCGCCGACAAGAGTCTCGAGGGGTCGGCGGCATCGGCCGGCGCCCCTCCAGTCCGGCCGGTCCGGTCAGTCCGGCCGGTCAGGTCAGTCCGGCGTCGCGGCGGCGCGGGCGGCGGCCGGCAGGGCGGCCAGGACGTGGCCGACGGCCTCGTCGTCGTGGGCCGCGGAGACGAACCACGCCTCGAAGGCGCTCGGCGGCAGGTGCACGCCCTGGGCCAGCATCGCGTGGAAGAAGCGGCGGAAGGCGTCGGTGTCCTGGGCCTTCGCGTCGTCGTAGGTGCGCACGGCGCCGTCGCGGAAGAACACCGAGAACATCGACCCGGCCCACTGGACGCGGTGCGGGACCGACGCGGCCGACAGCTCCTGCGTCACGGCGTCGGCGATGGTGTGGGCCACGACGTCGAGGCGGTCGTAGACCTCAGGGGTGCAGCCACGGAGCGTCGCGAGCCCAGCGGCGGACGCGACGGGGTTCCCCGACAGCGTGCCGGCCTGGTAGACGGGCCCCTGCGGGGCGAGGAGCGCCATGACGTCGGCCCGCCCGCCGAACGCCGCGGTGGGGAACCCGCCGCCCATGACCTTGCCGAAGGTGTAGAGGTCGGCCGGCCCGGACGGGTGGTCCTCGCAGCCGAAGTAGCCGGTGGCGGAGGCGCGGAAGCCGGTCATGACCTCGTCGGACACGAGGAGCGCGCCGTGCTGCCTCGTGACCCGGCGCAGCGCCTCGGTGAACCCCGGGGCGGGCGGCACCACGCCCATGTTGCCCGGCGCGGCCTCGGTGATCACCGCCGCGATCTCCTCCCCGCGCTCGGCGAACGCGGCCTCGAGCGCGGCGACGTCGTTGTACGGCAGGACGATCGTCTCGCCGGCGCTCGAGCGCGGCACACCGGCCGAGTCGGGGAGCGCGAACGTCGCGACGCCCGAACCCGCCGAGGCGAGCAGCGCGTCGACGTGCCCGTGGTAGCAGCCGGCGAACTTGACGACGACGTCGCGGCCGGTGAACCCCCGGGCCAGGCGGATCGCCGACATCGTGGCCTCGGTGCCGGAGTTGACGAGGCGGACCTGGTCGACGGGGTCCATCCGCGCGACGATCTCCTCGGCGAGGAGGACCTCGTTCTCGGACGGCGTGCCGAACGAGAAGCCCTGCGCCGCAGCCTGGTTCACGGCACGCAGGACCTCGGGGTGCGCGTGCCCGAGGATCATCGGGCCCCACGAGCAGATGAGGTCGACGTACCGCTTGCCGTCGGCGTCGGTGAGCCACGCACCCCGGCCGCTCGCCATGAAGCGGGGCGTGCCGCCGACGGCGCGGAAGGCGCGCACCGGCGAGTTGACGCCGCCGGGGATGACGCGTCCGGCCCGCTCGAGGAGGGCCGCCGAGGCAGGGGCGTCGGTCGTGTCGGGCGCGGTCCTGGGCTGCGAGCTCATGCCGCCATTGTGGCAACCGCCCCGCGCCCGCGATCCGGCAGGCGGTCCCGCCGACCTCAGCGGCCGCTCGCGGCCTCGGGGTCGAGGTGGTCGCGCACGATCTCCATCGCGTCGCCGATCGCCCGGAACTGGTCGCGCGTCATGATGTCGACGAGGTTGTCGCGCACGCTCTGCACGTGGACCTTTGCGATGTCGTGGACGGCGGCGAGACCACCGGCGGTCAGCACGAGCTCGACGCCCCGCTTGTCGGCCAGGCACGACTCACGCGTGACCCACCCGCGCTCCTCGAGCCGCTTGGCCGTGTGGGTCAGCCGGCTGCGCGACTGGACGACCATCGAGGCGAGCTCGGACATCCGCAGCCGGTGCTGGGGGCTCTCGGACAGCATCGAGATGATCTCGTACTCGCTCAGCTGGATGCCGGCGTCACCGAGCGCGTCGTCGAGCGCGCGCTCGAGCAGCCGCGTGCCGCGCAGGATCGCCCGCCACGACCGCTGCTCCCCGTCGTCGAGCCACCTCACGCCGTCGTCCCCTGAACCGGCCATGTGCACCTCCTGCGCCCCCTGATCGTAAGGCGTCAGGCGAGCCAGTCGGCGGCGTCGAGGGCGAAATACGTCAGCACGACCTGCGCGCCGGCGCGTCGGATCGACGTGAGTGACTCGAGGGCGGCCGCCTGCAGGTCGATCCAGCCGTTGGCGGCGGCCGCGTGGATCATCGAGTACTCGCCCGAGACCTGGTAGGCCGCCACCGGCACCGACGAGCGCTCGGCGGCCGCGGCGACGACGTCGAGGTAGCTCATCGCCGGCTTGACCATGACGAGGTCGGCGCCCTCGGCGATGTCGAGGTCGATCTCACGCAGCGACTCGACGAGGTTGGCCGGGTCCTGCTGGTACGTGCGCCGGTCGCCCTGGAGGCTCGACTGAACGGCCTCGCGGAACGGGCCGAAGAACGCCGAGGAGTACTTGGCCGCGTACGCGAGCACGACCGTGTCGGTGAGGCCCTCGTCGTCGAGGCGCCGGCGGATGACGCCCACCTGGCCGTCCATCATCCCGCTCGGCGCCACGACGTGGGCCCCGGCGCGGGCCTGCTGCACGGCCATCTCGGCGTAGATGATGTTCGTCGCGTCGTTGTCGACGCGGCCGCGGTCGTCGAGGACGCCGCAGTGGCCGTGGTCGGTGAACTCGTCGATGCACGTGTCGGCCATGATGACGAGGTCGTCGCCGACTGCGTCGCGGACGCAGCGCAGCGCGACGTTGAGGATGCCGTCGGGGTCGACGGCGCCGCTGCCGACGGCGTCCTTGTCCTGCGGGACGCCGAAGAGCATCAGCCCGCCGATGCCGGCCGCGACGGAGCGGCGCGCGACCTCGACGAGGCTGCCGAGCGTGTGGTGCACGACGCCGGGCATGCTGGCGACCGGACGCACCTCGTCGCGGCCCTCCGCGACGAACACCGGCAGGACGAGGTCGCGCGGGTGCAGCCGGGTCTCGGCGACGAGGCTGCGCAGGGCCGGGTTCTGGCGCAGCCGCCGGGGACGCTCGATCACGGCGGCCCTCAGCGGGCGCGCCGGCGCGAGGCCGGACGCTTGTCGCTCGGGCGCTGGACCGGCTGGCCGGCCTCGCGGGCCGCGACCTGCAGCCCGACGCCGTGGCCGGCGAGGGCGTCGACGAGGGCCAGGGCCGACGCCTCCTGCGCCAGGACGTCGACGCGCAGGCCGTGCTCCTGCGCGGTCTTGGCCGTGGCCGGGCCGATGCACGCGACGACCGTTGCGGCGTGGGGCTTTCCGGCGATGCCGACGAGGTTGCGCACCGTGGAGCTCGACGTGAAGAGGACGGCGTCGTAGTCCCCGCCCTTGATGGCGTCGCGGATCGACGCGGCCGGCGGGGCCGCACGGACGGTCCGGTAGGCGGTGACGTCGTCGACCTCCCAGCCCATGTCACGCAGGCCGGCGACGAGCGTCTCGGTGGCGATGTCGGCGCGGGGCAGCAGGACCCGGTTGATCGGGTCGAGGACCTCGTCGAACTCCGGCCACACCTCGAGCAGCCCCGCGGCCGACTGCTCGCCCTCGGGCACGAGGTCGGGGTTGATGCCCCACTCGCGCAGCGCCGCGGCCGTGACGCCGCCCACGGCAGCGACCTTGAGCCCGGCGAAGGCCCGCGCGTCGAGTCCGAACTCCTCGAACCGCTCGCGGACCGCGCGCACCGCGTTGACCGACGTGAAGCCGATCCACTCGTAGCGGCCGGTGACCAGGCCCTTGACGGCCTTCTCCATCTGCTGCGGCGTGCGCGGGGGCTCGACCGAGATCGTCGGGACGACGTCGGCCGTCGCGCCGTAGGCGGCGAGCCGGTCGACCATCGGGCCGGCCTGGGCCTGGGTGCGCGGCACGAGGACCTTCCAGCCGAACAGCGGCTTGGTCTCGAACCACGAGAACTCGTCGCGCAGGTCCACGTTGGGCGAGACGACCGCGAGGGAGACCTCGAGCGGCTCCCTGCCGGTGAAGAGGCGGTCGACGGCCTCGAGCGAGGACGTGACCGAGGTCTGGCGGACCGTCGTCGCGTTCGTCGTCAGGGCGACGAGCGACTCGCCGGGGCGGCCCGCGGCGAGCAGCCCGGCCAGCGCCTTGCGAATGGTCTCGGAACCGCCGAGCAGGACGACGGTGTCGGCGTCGGCCGTGTACGGCGTGAGGTCGAGGGCGGCGTGCTCCGTGGCGAGCACGTGCACGGCTCCGGTGGCCTTGGACGTCAGCGGCACGCCGGCGTACGTCGGCGCGGCGGTCACGGCGGAGACACCCGGCACGACGTCGAAGGTGAGCCCCGCCTTGCGGCACGCGCGCACCTCCTCCGCGAGGCCGTTGAACGTCGCGGGGTCGCCGTCCATGAGGCGCACGACGAGGCCCGACGGGCCCACGGCCTTGGCCGCCTTGACGACGAGCTTGGCCCGGACCGCGTGGGTCAGCTCCTGGCCCTGCTCGCCGTGGCCGGCGTCGATGATCTCGACCCCCGGGCGGGCGTGGGCGAGGACGGCGTCCTCACGGGCGACGCGGTCGATGACGACGACGTCCGCGGCGGCGAGCAGGTCGCGGGCGCGGAGGGTCAGCAGGCCCGGGTCACCCGGCCCGGACCCGACGAAGGCGACGCGTGCCGGCGAGGTCGGCAGCGTGGTGGTCGACGCCGTCTGCTCCGACGGCTGGCGAGACTGGGTCACGAAACTTGCTCCGGTCGGTGGGTGGCGTGCGGGGTGTGCTGCGGTGGTGCGGTGCTGGTGACGACGTCCAGGGGCCCGACGGCCGAGGCGTCGTTCGGGGCGTCGTTGGGGGCGCTGGTCGGGGCGTCGTTGGGGGCGCTGACGGGGGTCCCGGTCAGCTCGGCGGCGCCGTCCTCGAGGAGGATGCCCGCGAGCCGTCGGCCGAGGTCCTCGGGCTCGTCGTACCCACCGACGAGGGACCGGCGCAGCTCGCTCGCGCCGTCCTCGGTGCCGACGAACGAGCGCAGCGACAGCACGGGGCCGTCGTCGTCCTCGACGACCTCGGCGAGCGCGCCGACGGGGGCGGTGCAGCCGGCCTCGAGCGTCCGCAGCAGCGAGCGCTCGGCGAGGACGCAGGCGCGCGTGTCGGGGTCGTCGAGCGCCGTGACCGCGGCGAGCACGTCGTGTCGGTCGGAGCGGCACTCGACGGCGAGGGCCCCCTGGCCGGGCGCCGGGAGCACCTGGATCGGGTCGAGCACCTCGGTGACCTCGCCGAGCCGGCCGAGACGGGCCAGGCCGGCCCGCGCGAGGACGACCGCGTCGAGCGTGCCGGACGTGACGAGGGCGATGCGGGTGTCGACGTTGCCCCGGATCGGGCGGATCTCGACGCCCAGCCCGAGCGCGGCCAGCTGGGCGGTGCGACGCGGCGAGCCGGTGCCGACGACCGACCCGGGCGGCAGCTCGCCGAGCGTGAGCCCGTCCCGCGCGACGAGCACGTCGCGGCTGTCCTCGCGCTCGGGGACCGCGGCCACGACCAGGCCCGGCTCGGGCGTCGTCGGCAGGTCCTTGAGCGAGTGGACGGCGACGTCGATGCGTCCCTCGAGCAGCGCCCTGCGGATCGCGGCGGCGAAGACGCCGGTGCCGCCGATCGCGGTGAGCAGCGCGCCGGAGGTGTCGCCCTCGGTCGTGATCTCGACGAGCTCGACGTCGTGGCCAAGCGCCCGGAGCCGGTCTGCGACCCAGGAGGACTGGGTCCTGGCGAGGGCGGAGCGGCGGGTGCCGAGGCGCAGGGTCGTCATGCGGCACCTCCCCGCTTCGGCGGTGCCGAGACGTTGGCGACGTCCTCGGGCTGGAGGTCGAACAGCTCGCGCAGTGCGGCCGCGTAGTCGTCGCCGCTGCCCTCCATGGCGAACTCCTTGACGCGTCGGGTGGGCGTGTGGAGCAGCTTCTCGACGATGCGGTGCACCGCGAGGGCGATCTCGGCGCGGGTCCCCTCGTCGAGACCGGGCAGGCGCTGGTCGAGGCGCTCCATCTCCCCGGCCACGAGCTCGGCGGCCCGCGAGCGCAGCGCCGCGACGGTCGGCGCCACCGACTTCTCGACGCGTCGGGTCAGGTAGTCGGCGACCTCACCGGTGACCAGCTCGCGGACGCGGACGACCTGCGTGGTGTCGGCGCGGCCCTCGAGGAGGTGGCCGAGGTGCTGCAGGTCGAGCAGCGTCACGGACGGCACCGGGCTCGACCACGTCTCGGCCGGCTCGACGTCTCGGGGCAGGGCGAGGTCGACGACGACCTGCGGGCGGCCGCCGCGGCGGGCCGCCGCGGTGGCGAGGTCCGCACCCGTGACGACGTGGCCGACGGCACCGGTGCAGGTGATGACGAGGTCGGACTCGGCGAGGACGTCGGGCAGCTCGGACCAGGGCCGGGCGGTGCCGTCGGTGGCGGCGGCGAGGCGCGTCGCCCGATCCGGGGTGCGGTTGACGACGCTGAGTCGGCCGATGCCGTTGCGACGGGTCGTGGCGGCGGCCAGGCCGCTCATGGCTCCGGCGCCGACGACGGCGGCGTCACGCCCCTCGAGCGGCCCGAGCACCTGGGCGGCCTGCTCGAGCGCGATCTGCACGAGGGAGACGCTGTGGCGGTCGATGTCGGTCTCGGAGTGGGCCCGCTTGCCGACCCGCAGGGCCTGCTGGAACAGCGAGTTCAGGGACGTGCCGACCTGGCCGCGCGCCTGGGCCGCGGCGAGCGCGTCGCGCATCTGGCCGAGGACCTGCGCCTCGCCGACGGCCATGGAGTCGAGGCCGCACGCGACGGTGAAGGTGTGCGCCACCGCGGCGTCGTCGAACCGGACGTAGAGGTGGTCGGCGAGGGACTCGGCGCGCGCGGCGAGGGCCTCCGTGGGGTCGGTGGGCGGCGCGTACGACGTCCCGGTGTTCTCGGGCTGCTCGATGCCGGCGGCCAGCGCCAGCGCCTCGCCGATCGCCGCGACGGCCGGGTGGAACGCGGCGACCTCGGCGTAGACCTCGAGGCGGTTGCACGTCGACAGGACGACCGCCTCGGAGGCCGTGGCCGAGCCGAGGAGCGAGCCGGCGATGGCCGCCGCGCGGTCGGGACGCTCGGACAGCGCCTCGAGCACCGACAGGGGCGCCGTGTGGTGGGACAGGCCGATGACGAGCAGGCTCACCGCGCCACCGCCGATCGCAGCTCGCCGGCGGCCAGTGCCTTGCGCTGGGCGTGGAAGGCGAGGATCTGCAGCTCGGTGGACAGGTCGACGCGACGCACGTGGACGCCGTCGGGGACCGCGAGCACCGCCGGCGCGAAGTTGAGGATGGAGCTGATGCCGGCGCCGACGAGGGCGTCGCAGACGGCCTGCGCGGCCGGTGCCGGCGTCGCGATGACCCCGATCGCGATGGGGTCCACCGCGTGGCGCTCGGACAGCTCGGCGAGCGGACGGATGCGGACGCCGACGACGACCTCGTCGGCGAGGGCCGGGTCGTCGTCGTAGAGGCCGACGACGCGGAAACCCTTGGTGACGAAGCCCGAGTAGGAGGCGAGCGCGTGACCGAGGTTGCCCATCCCGACGATGGCGACCGGCCAGTCCTCGGTGAGGCCGAGGGCCCGGGAGATCTCGAGGGCGAGCGTCTCGACGTCGTAGCCGACGCCGCGAACGCCGTAGGAGCCGAGGTGGCTGAGGTCCTTGCGGAGCTGGGCCGAGCGCACGCCGACCTCGGCCGCGAGCTCTTCGGACGACACCGACAGCACGCCGTCCTCGGCCAGCCGGGACAGCGTCCGCAGGTACTCAGGGAGCCGCGCGACGGTTGCGTCGGGGATCTCTCGACGCAGGACAGGGTCGGCGGACACGCTTGCTCACCGGCTCCTCTCGCTGGGGCGTTCGGCACGAACGCGGAGCACGTGGGGACCCGTTCAGGCTAGACGTTTGTGAAGGCATGCACAAAGTTGACGTGACCGGCCTATCAGACGTAGGGCGCCGGCCGGGCACCGGTCCCCCACCGGGTCAGCCCAGAGCCCGCCGGAGCCGGGCCTCGTCGACCCGCCAGAAGTCGTGGCGGCGGCCGTCGACGAAGGTCACCGGGATCTGCTCGCCGTAGCGTCGCAGCAGCTCCGGGTCGTCGTCGACGGAGCGCTCCTGCCACCCGACGCCGAGGTCCGCGGCGACCCGCTCGACGACCGCCCTCGCCTCGTCGCACAGGTGGCAGCCGGCACGGCCGAGCAGGAGCACGCGGGGCGGCGGCCCGGCGCTTCCGGCGTCCGTCGCGTTGCTGCCGGGACCGGGGGACGTGCTCATGGGCCCACTCTAGGTCGCGGCGGGGCCGGGGCCCGCGCGTTACCCGTCGGTAGCAGATCGGTCACATCCGGTCGAACTGACTGCCATGAGGGCGCCGAGTCAGTCAGACTGTGACGGATGCGCCCGAGGAGGACGCCGGTCCACCGGCAGCCGCGCGGGGCCGCGCCGGGGGCGTTCCCGGCCGCGGTCGCGCTGCACCCTGCCCTCGCCACCGGAGCGGCCTCGCCCGGCAGCCGTCTCGCGCCGGGCGGCCTGCCGTCCTGGCGTTCGGCGCTCGACGCCATCTGGGCAGCCCTCGAGGACGGCGCGGGCGATCGCTTCTCCGGCGCCGGCGCGGGAAGCCCGGGCGCCGAGGGTAGCGGCGCCGGCGGCGCTGCCGGCGCGGGTGGCCGGGGTGGACGCGGCACCCGGACGCTCGAGCGCGACGTCGTCGAGCAGGCCCGGATCGCCGCCCTCGTCGAGCTGGCGCAGCGGGGCGACCGCGAGGCCTTCGCGCAGCTGTACGACGCCTACGTCGACACGGTCTTCCGCTACGTCCTCGTCCGCGTCGCGAGCCGGCAGCTGGCCGAGGACCTCACGTCCGAGACGTTCCTGCGGGCCATGCGCCGCATCGACTCGTTCACGTGGCAGGGCCGCGACATCGCCGCCTGGTTCGTCACCATCGCCCGCAACCTCATCGCCGACCACGTGAAGTCGGCCCGGTTCCGCTTCGAGGTGACCACCGCCGACATGCGCGACGCCGACGAGCGGGTCGACGCCCCCGACGCCGAGGTGCTCGCCCGGCTGCGCGACGAACGGCTCGTCGAGGCCATCCGCGGCCTCGGCTCGGACCAGGCGGAGTGCATCACCCTGCGCTTCCTGCAGGGCCTCAGCCTCGCCGACACCGCCACGGTCCTCGGCAAGTCCGAGGGCGCGGTCAAGCAGCTGCAGCTGCGGGCCACCCGGGCGCTGCGCAAGACCCTCGAGGGAGTGGACCTGTGAGGCCCGTAACGCCCTCGGCACCTGCGTCGTTCTCACGGCAGCGGGACGGTTCGTGTGGGGCCGCACCGCAGCCCCTCGCGCTCCCGGGCGCCGCGGGGCGCGCGACCCCGACCCCGATCCCGATCCCGAGGGCAGGACACGAGACGACGCACCACCCGCACCCTGCAACCGCGCCGCGCCGCACCGAGGCCGACGCGCGCCGCCGGTCCCGCGTGCCGGGCCTCGACCCGCACGTGCGGCCCGGCTCCGGTCCGGCGACCGGCCCGGCTCCAGCCACGGCAGGTGCCGCACCGGTTCCTCCGGCCCGGCGACCACGACACCGCGTCGGCCCGACGCGCCCTGACTGACCGCACGACCCGTACGACCTTCCGGCAGCACCTGACCGCACGAGAACGAAGGAGGAGAGATGGACCTCGGCCCCACGTCCGACGCCGACCTCCTCCAGCGTGCCCTCGAGGGCGAGCGGGTCACCGAGCCGGGCATCCTCGAGCTCGTCGCGGTCGTGCACGCCGTCACCGCCATCGACCAGGCGGGCCTCGCGCCGCGCCGCGAGTTCGTCGCGGACCTGCGGGCCAGGCTCCTCGAGGACGACGGCGGCCTGGCTGCTCCGGTCGTCCCGCTCGGCGGACCCGCTGACGGTGGTTCCCCGCCCGAGTCCGTGAGCCCGACGAGCGCCGGGCGCCAGGGCGTCGACCCGAGCACCGACGCTGACCCGACCACCGACGCGTACCCGAGCCCCGACGCCGACGCGGAGCCCGACCCGACGGGCGCTCCGGACGCTCGCCGCGGCGCCGGCCCGTCCGGCGGGACCGTCTCCGTCCTGCGCGTCGCGGCCCGTCCGCTGCGCTACGTCGCGGCCGCTGCCGCGGCGCTGCTCGTGGTCGGCGGCGCCCTCGGCTGGGCCTCGCGCTCCGCCCTGCCGGGTGACGCGCTCTACGGCGTCAAGCAGGTGCTCGACCGCGCTGCCGTCCAGCTGTCCGGGTCGCGCTACGACCGGGGCCTGACCTACCTCGCGCAGGCCCAGCAGCACATCGGCGAGGCCCGCGACCTCGTCGACCGCGGCGCCCCGGCCGCCGTCGACGTCGAGACCGCGCTCGACCTCGCGTCCGACGCGACGACCCGGGCGCAGACCCTCCTGCTCGAGGCCTTCCGCAGCGAGGACCGCGTCGACGCCATCACGCAGCTCGCCGACTTCTACACCCGCGCGCTGCCGCAGGTGGACGCGCTGCACGACCGGGTTCCCGCCGAGGCCCTCCCGTCGTGGCAGCGGCTGCACGACCTGCTGGTGCAGAACCGCGTCACCGTCCTGCGCGAGCTCGCCGGCTGCAGCGCCTGCGGCGGCGCCGCGACCCAGGCCCGGCAGCTGCTGTCGGCGATCCTGGGCGGGGCCCCGACGGCGAGGCCCACTGGCGTGCCGCCCGGCACGCCCCCGGCCACCCCGGTCCCGCCGCGCACCAGCGTCCCACGACAACCGGGCGCGACGGTGACCGTGCCCGGCGCCGGCGGCGTCCCGCTCCCCGGCATCGGCGTCACGGGTGGCGTGACCCTTCCCGGCAGCACGGTGCAGCTGCCGGGCGTCGGCGTCTCGACCTCCTCGGTGGCCGTCGGCGGTGGCGGAGTCACGTTGCCGGGCAGCACCGTCAGCCTGCCCGGGGTCACCGCCACGTCGGGCACCATCGGGGTCGGCGGCGGAGGCGTGTCGATCACCGGCGTCCCGTCCGTCCCCCTCCCGTCGGTGACGCTGACCGTGCCCAAGCTCCCGCTGTCGCCCACCCTGCCCAAGCTGCTCCCCTGACCCGACCGCCGAGAAGGCCATCCGCAACGCACGGCCTGGTCGACCGAACGAGTCGTTCGGTGCCGAGGGCGGGGGTGCACCGACGCGTTCGAGCCCCTGCAACGCGTTCGGCACCGAACGAGTCGTTCGGTGCTGAGGGCAGGGGTGCACCGACGCGTTCGAGCCTCTGCAACGCGTTCGGCACCGAACGAGTCGTTCGGTGCTGAGGGCGGGGGCGCACCGACGCGTTCGAGCCTCCATAACGCGTTCGGCACCGAACGAGTCGTTCGGTCGGGGTCAGGGAGGCCCGCTCGAGGGCCGGAGGGCTCAGATGAAGACGGACTTGCGCTGCATGAGCAGGCTGTAGAGCGTCTGCTGGATCGTCTCGCGGACCTGATCGGTCAGGTCGAAGACGAGCATCGGGTCGTCGGCGGCGTCCGGGCCGAAGGAGGTGGTGTCGATGGGCGGCCCGAACTCGATGAGCCACTTGCTCGGCAGCGGGATCATCCCGAGCGGGCCGAGGAGCGGGAACGTCGGCGTGATCGGCGCGTACGGCAGGCCGAGCAACCGCGCGACGGCCGGCATGTTGCCGAGGATGGGGTAGATCTCCTCCGCACCGACGATCGACACGGGCACGATGGGCACCCCGGCGCGCAGGGCGGCCGACACGAAGCCGCCCCGACCGAACCGCTGCAGCTTGTACCGCTCGCTGAACGGCTTGCCGACGCCCTTGAACCCCTCCGGCCAGACCCCGACGAGCGAGCCGCCGGCCAGCAGGCGCTCGGCGTCGGTGTTGGCCGCCAGGGTGGTGCCGGAGCGTCGGGCCATCGTGCCGATGAACGGCAGCTGGAAGACGAGGTCGGCGCCCAGCATCCGCAGGTGCCGGTGCTGCGGGTGCTCGTCGAAGACGGCGACCTGGGTCATGAGCGAGTCCATCGCCACCGTGCCCGAGTGGTTGCCGACGACGAGGGCTCCGCCCTCGGACGGGATGTTCTCGATGCCTCGGACCTCCACCCGGAACCACGAGCGGTACAGGGGGCGGAGCAGCGGCAGGTGGACGTGGACGGTGTAGTCCTCGTCGAAACCGAACTCGTCGACCGTGTAGTCGCCGGTGAGCCGACGTCGGAGGTACGCGAGCGTCTCGGCGACCTGTCGCTCGACGTCCTCGGCCGGCAGCCCCGCCGACGTCGCGGCCGCACGGAAGACGTTGACGGCCAGTTCGACGAGCTCTGCCGGTCCCGGGCGCGACTCGCTGCTGAACTCCGCCGCCTCGAGGACCGCCCCGACGAGGCGCTCGGCCTTCGACTGCAGGCCGGCCAGGCCCAGGGTCGTCGCGAGGTCGGAGGCGCCCTCGGCGTCGGCGATCGGGGGCACGGCACGCAGCCGCGTCGCCTCGCGCGCCTCCTCCGCGGACGGACCGGTCGGGGTGGTGGACGCCGTGGTCGTGGTGGTCGTGCTCGTCGTGCTCGTCGTGCTGGTTGTCGGAGTCAGCGGCACCCGGCGAGGCGGACGCGTCCGGGCGCGGGACGCGGTCGCCCCGGGTGTGCCGGGCAGCCCGGACGACGAGCCGGACGTGCCGGGCGAGCCGGGTGGGACGGCCGTCGGGTGCGCGGCCCGGGACGCCGACTCCGTGCGGCGGGCGTGGATCGCCGAACGGCTCGGCCTGGTCCGCGGTACCTCGGGAACCGCCTCCGGGGCCCAGCCACCGGTCTCGGAGTCCCGCTCGAGCGGGGGACCCGACGGCGCCTGCGCGTCCGGACCGATGGCCTCGGGCACGTCTGGGGTCTCGGTGGCCTGCTCGAGCCGCAGCCGACGCGCGGCGCTCACCTCGACGGGCTCGAGGGCGTCACCGCCGGACAGCAGCGGCGTGCCGGACCGGCGCAGCCGCTCCCCCGTCGCGCGCGCCGCGCCGGCGGCGAACACCCCGCGTCGCGGCGACGTCGCGTCGCCCGGCGTCGTGGCGCCTGGCGTCGCCGTGCCTTGCGTCATGGCCGCCGTCGTGCTCGCCTTCTTCGCCGTGGCCTTCTGCACGGCGGTCGGGCTGGTCACGGACTTCTTGGCCGTGCCCTTCTTCGCCGTGCCCTTCTTCGCTGTGCCCTTCTTCGCTGTGGCCTTCTTCGCTGTGGCCTTGCTCGTCGCGGCCTTGCTCGTCGCGGCCTTCTTCGACGCCGTCCTCGCGGCCGCCTGCCTGACCGTCGCGCGGGGCGCGCCGGCCGGCTCGGCGCCGGGACCGCCCGGTGCCGCCGGGGTCGGGGTGTCGGGGGTCTCGCGGCCGGGGCTCACGGCTGGATCCTGTCGAGGACGCGGGCGATGGCCGCAGCGGTGCCTCCGGCGGCGTCGGTCACGGCGTCGGACACACCGTCGACGCCGGGCACGGCCGGACGCAGGTGGTGTGCGTAGTCCTCGAAGGCCGAGCGCGTCGTGTACTGCGGTTCGAAGCCGAGCACGGTACGCATCCGGGAGGTGTCGAGGCCGCGTCCGAAGGCCAGGAAGGTCAGCTGGTCGTGGGAGAAGTCGGCCAGGCCGCTGCGGCGCACGATGCTGCCGAACACCCCGGCCGCCGCCAGCGGCACCGGAAGGATCGGGCGGCGCGCTATCGCCGTGCACTGGGCCACCGTGAGGAACCCGTCGGCGGCGACGTTGACGATGCCGACGGCCGGGCCGGTGGTGGCCAGGATCATCGCGGCGGTCGCGTCGTCCTCGTGGACGAACTGGAGGCGGGCGTCGTAGCCCAGCGGCACCGGCACGACCGGCAGCGCGAAGTAGTCGGTGAAGGCGGTCTTGATGCTCGGTCCGATGACGTTGGCGAACCGGAGCATCGTGATCTCGACGTCGGGCCTGCGCCGGGAGAAGCCGCGCACGTACCCCTCGACCTCGACGGAGTCCTTGCCGAAGCCGGTCCGTGGCATGGTCTTCGGGGTCATGTCCTCGCTGAACATCGCCGGGTCGCGCGGTGACGAGCCGTAGACGGCCGCCGACGACTTGACGACGAGGCGGCTCACCGACTCGGACTTCTGGCACGCGGCGAGCAGCTGCATCGTGCCGATGACGTTGATCTCCTTCTGCGTCACGCGCCCACCGGTGTCCTTCGGCGTGGCGATGACGTTCATGTGCACGACGGTGTCGACCTTCGCCTGGGCCATGATCCGCCCGATCATCGGGTTGCGGATGTCGGCGCGGACGAACTCGGCGCGCCCGATGGAGTGGCGCGGCGGGACGACGTCGACGCCGAGGATCCGCTCGACGTCCGGCTCCCCGGACAGCCGCCGGGCGTAGAGGCCGCCGAGGTACCGGGAGACGCCGGTCACCAGAACGACCTTGGGCATCGGTCCTCCAGTCCTCGGGATTCGTCGGTCAGTGGCGGTGTGCGACGGTCGGCCCGGGCGGCGGAGCGCCGGCTCCCTCGTCCATGGAGAGCCTACCCAGCACCCCGGCGTCCGCGCCGGGTGAGGCGGTGTGCGTCTCGTCGCAACCGCGCCACCGCGGTGGCCGCAGAGTCCGAGGTGGCCACGCCGGACGCGTCTGGGGGGGCCGCAGACGCGAACGACCCCCACCCGAGGTCGGGCGAGGGTCGACGGCGTTGCGGGCCGGGCCCGCGAGGGAGCGCTCCGGGAGGAGTCAGCTCACTTCTTGTTGCGACGCTGGTGACGCGTCTTGCGCAGCAGCTTGCGGTGCTTCTTCTTCGCCATCCGCTTGCGGCGCTTCTTGATGACAGAGCCCATGGTTGTCCTTGTCGTGCGACTGGAAGTGTTGACTGGTGCGTCGACCTGCGCCGACACACCGTCAGAGTGCAGTCGATGTGTCACGAGCCGAACAGGCTCCACAGCCTAGCGTGTGCCCGGCGTCGAACCCAAAAGCGGGCCGTGTCGGCTCCCGATCGGGGACCCGACGACGAGAGGGCGGTCCGGACCGTCTGGCCCGGGCCGCCCTCTGTGCGATGTGACGCTGTGTCACGCGGTGTCGATGTACGACGTCTGCAGGTACTTGTGAACCGCGTCCTCCGGGACCCGGAAGGAGCGGCCGACCCGCACGGCGGGGAGGTCCCCGCCGTGGACGAGCCGGTAGACCGTCATCTTGGACACGCGCATGATCGAGGCGACCTCGGCGACGGTCAGGAACCGCACCTCGGCGAGCTGGCGCTCATTCGACATGTGAACCCCGATCTCTAGGGCGCACCCGCGCGTCGCCGGCTTCCCCTCCGGCGAAACTGCACGCAGGTGCAAGAAGCAACACTAGGGGCAGATGTGACTGGAGGGGAAGCGATCGCACGAACGAATCGCTGAGGCGCAACTCGACACGCCGGTGGGACCCCTGTAGATCTCCCGGCAGGTCACGGCTCGAGCCGATGCAGGTCGCGCGGGAACAGCGTCACCTCGCGGATGTTCTCGGCGCCCGTGAGGCGCGCCACCCACCTTTCCAGACCGATCGCGAATCCGCCATGCGGAGGCATGCCGTGCGTGAAGGCCGCCAGGTAGCCGGCGAGGGCGGCAGGGTCGGTGCCGGTGCGGGCGAGCGCCGCGGCATAGTCCGACGGCCGGTGCAGGCGCCGCCCCCCGGTGGTCAGCTCGAGGCCCCGGAAGAGCAGGTCGAAGCTGTTGCTCCAGCGTTCGTCACCCGGCTGCGGATGCGTGTAGAACGGACGCTTGGCCATCGGGTAGCCCTCCACCCCAAGGAAGTCCGACCCGTGCTCGGCCAGCGCCCACTCCCCGAGGCCGCGCTCGTGCGCCGGGCTGAGGTCGGGCTCGTCCGGGTCCGCGCCGACGAGACGCAGCGCGTCGCGGAAGTGGACGACCGGGATCTGTTCCGGCACCTCGGGCAGCGTGATGCCGAGCAGCGCGACGGCGTCGGAGGCCTCGGCGCGGACGGCCGCGACCATGCCGGCGAGGGCCTCGCGCAGCACCGCGAGCACGTCGCGATGGTCGCGGACGAACCCGAGCTCCGCGTCGAGCGAGGTGTACTGCGCCAGGTGACGCGCCGTGTCGTGCGGTTCGGCGCGGAAGACCGGGCCGACCTCGAAGACGCGCTCGAAGACCCCGACGAGCATCTGCTTGTACAGCTGCGGGCTCTGCGCGAGGTAGGCGGTGCGCCCGAAGTAGTCGACGGTGAAGACGGTGGCCCCCGACTCGGTGGCCGTGCCGACGAGCTTCGGCGTGGCCACCTCGGTGAAGTCGAGCGCCCGCAGGGCGGCACGGAACCCGTGCAGCGACGCCGACGCGACCGCCCATGCGGCCCGGTGCCTCGGGTGCCGCAGCGTGACAGCCGCACGGTCGAGGTGCGTCGGCAGGCCGGCCCCGAACGTCGGGCGCCACAGCTCGACGGGCGGTGCCTGCGCTGGTTCGGTCAGGGCCTCGAGCACCGGCTCGACGAGCTCGGCACCCCCGGGCGCGGCGGCTGCGAGGCGGACCCGTCCGGTGACCCGGACGGTCGTCTCCTCGGGCACGTCGGCGAGCGCCGCGAGCGCCTCGGGTTCGCGCACGACGACCTGGGCCAGGCCCGAGCGGTCCCGTACGACGAGGAAGCCGACGCTGCCGAGGACGCGACGCCGGTGCACCCAGCCCATCAGCGTGGCCGGGCCACCGTCGCCGACGGTGGCGAGGTCACGCGCGAGCACGCGCGGAGCGACGGTCGTGGGTTGGGTGGGTTGCATTCCGTTCACCTCCGGAGGGTTGGTGCCCCGGAGGTGTGGGCGATGGGGAATGTCGCTGTGCCACCACACCTTCGCCGCCGCGGATCGCGCTCGGCCTCTGGTCGTGCTCGGCTCAGGATCGTCAGGCCCGTCATCGCCGTGCCGAGAAGGCTACGTGGGCTCAGTGCCGCGCTGCGAACAGATTTCCGGCTGGCTGTGGCGCCGGCGTCGCCTGGACGCAGCGCAGCGAGCGAGGAACGAGCGAGCGGAGCGGAGGAAGGCGACGGCTGAAGGGCGCCGCGGCACGCGCGCAGCGAAGCGGAGCGCCAAAGGCACGCCGTGGTGCCGGCGTCGCCTGGACGCAGCGCAGCGAGCGAGGCGCCAAAAGCACGCCGTGGCGCCGGCGTCGCCTGGACGCAGCGCAGCGAGCGAGGAACGAGCGAGCGGAGCGGAGGAAGGCGACGGCTGAAG
>NZ_JBPGXG010000102.1:0-17307 GCF_056755255.1 Monashia sp. HAY1-5C
GGCCCGGAAGCGCGCCATGGCGCGGTCGCTCGGGAGGGACGACCGTTCATCACCCCGCCAAAGTCGTGTCATAGGGACGCCACAGCGGCCGGCTCGACCGTTGACCCATGGACACCACGACCCTCACCTCCCCGGGCCGACCCGCCCCTGCGGCCCCGGAGGCCACCGGGCTCCAGGAGCGCCACCCCGCCGTCGCCCCGCCGCCCGCCGGTGCGGGCCGTGGCGCGAGCCGGCTCCGTCGTCTCTGGCGCGGCTCGGACGCCGACCCCACGTGGGCGCGTCCCGCGCTCCTCGCCCTGCTCGTCGTCACCCTCGTGCTCTACACGTGGAACCTCACCGCGAGCGGCTACGCCAACGCCTTCTACTCGGCGGCGGTTCAGGCCGGCAGCGCGAGCTGGAAGGCCTTCTTCTACGGCGCTTCCGACGCCGCCGGCTCGATCACGGTCGACAAGCCCCCCGCGTCGCTGTGGGTCATGGCGCTGTCGGTGCGCCTCCTCGGGCTCAGCTCGTTCGCCGTCCTCGTCCCGCAGGCGCTCATGGGCGTCGCCACCGTCGGCGTCGTCCACACGACCGTCAAGAGGCACTTCGGTGCCGCGGCCGGGCTCGTCGCGGGAGCCGTCGTCGCGCTGACCCCGGTCGCCGCGCTGATGTTCACCTTCAACAACCCCGACGCGCTCCTGACGCTGCTCATGGCGCTCGGTGCGTGGGCCACGATGAAGGCCATCGAGCAGGCGTCTGCGAGGTGGATGGTCGTCGCCGGGGTCCTCATCGGCCTCGGCTTCCTCACCAAGACCCTCCAGGTGCTGCTCGTCGTGCCGTTCTTCGGCATCGCCTACCTCGTGGCCGCACCGACGACGCTGCGCAAGCGAATCGTCCACTCCCTGCTGGCGATCGGAGCCGTGGTCCTGTCCGCCGGCTGGTGGGTCGCGATCGTCGAGCTCGTCCCCGCCTCGGCCCGCCCGTACATCGGCGGCAGCCAGACCAACTCCTTCCTCGAGCTGACGTTCGGCTACAACGGCCTGGGCCGGCTGAGCGGCAACGAGACCGGCTCGGTCGGTGGCGGTGGTGCCGGTGGCCCCGGTGGCGGCGGCATGTGGGGCGAGACGGGCCTGTTCCGGATGTTCTCCAGCAGCGTCGGTGACCAGATCTCCTGGCTCATCCCGAGCGCTCTGGTCCTGCTCGGCGTCGGGCTGTTCCTGCGCGGCCGACGCCCGCGCACCGACGTGCGCCGCGCGGCCTACCTCGTCTGGGGTGGCTGGCTCGTCGTGACGATGCTCGTCTTCAGCTTCATGGCCGGCATCTTCCACGAGTACTACACGGTGGCCCTCGCCCCGGCCGTCGGTGCCCTCGTCGGCATGGGGTCAGTGGAGGCCTGGCGGCACCGCGGGCGGGCGGTCGGCACCGTCACCCTCGCGGTGGCCACGGCCGCGGCGGCGGTCTGGGGCTTCATCCTCCTGTCGGGCACGACGGCCTACGGCGACTGGCTGCGCATCGCCGTCCTCGCCGTCGGGTTGGCCTCGGCCCTGCTCCTGCTCGCCGTCCCGTGGCTGCACCTCGCGGCCGTGCCCCTCGTCCTCGCCGGTGCGCTCGTAGCCGGCCTCGCCGGACCGGCCGCGTACACCGTGTCGACGACGGCGCAGGGCCACACCGGCTCCATCGTGACGGCCGGTCCTGCGGGCTCGCACCGCGGGGGTCCGGGCGGTGGCGCTGCCGGCGCGTTCGCCGGCGGTGCTCCCTTCGGCGGCCTGAGCCGGGGCAACGGCAACGGCACGGCGCAGCAGGGTGGCCCTCGGGCCGGACGGGGCGGCCTCCTCGACGCGTCGACGCCGAGCACCGCGGTCGTCGCGGCGCTGTCGGCCGACGCCGACCGGTACACGTGGGTGGCCGCGGCCGTCGGGTCGCAGACCGCCGCCGGACTCCAGCTCGGCACGCAGCTGCCGGTCATGGCCGTCGGCGGGTTCAACGGGTCCGACCCCAGCCCGACGCTCGCCCAGTTCGAGCAGTACGTCGCCGAAGGCCGGATCCACTACTTCGCCGGCGGCGCAAGAGGGTTCGGCAGCCAGAACGGCGGCAGCAACGCCTCCTCGCAGATCGCGTCGTGGGTCGAGCAGAACTTCGTGAGCGTCACGATCGACGGCTCGACGTTCTACGACCTGACCCGGCCGCTGACGGACTCCGCATCCGCCCCCGGCGCCACGACCGTCCAGTGACGACCGCACGCACAGCGCCCCCCACGACACAGGAGGACCTCCGATGACGTCCCTGCCGACGCCGCGAAACCGCCTCTCCCAGCAGGTCGTCCGGTTCGCGGGCGTCGGCGTCCTGTCGACCGTCCTGCACCTCGGCCTCTTCGCGGCCCTGGTGCGGGGCGGCGTCGGGTCGATCCTCGCCAACGGCCTCGCGCTCGTGGTGGCGACGGTGGTCAACACTGCGCTGAACCGGACCTGGACGTTCGGGGTCACCGGGCGCCGACGCCTCGTGACCCACCACGGGCAGGCCCTCGTCGTCTTCGGCATCACCTACGCAGCGACGACGGCGGCGCTCGCCGCCCTCGCCGCGGTCTCGCCTGGCGCGGGCACGCAGGTCCAGACGCTCGTCGTCGCGGTCGCCAACGTCCTGTCGACGGCGGCGCGCTTCGTCGCCATGCACCGGTGGATCTTCCGTCCCTCACCGCCCCATACCGCCGACCGGTCACAGCCGGCAGGGCTGGAGCCGGCCGTGTCCGCCGGGGACAGCCCCGACCGCTGACCGGCCGGCGACCGTCGACGGGCCTCGGGGTCAGTCGTGGTCGTCCGGGCCGGCAGCCTGCTCCCACCAGGGTTCCTGGTGGGCGGCGACGACGGCGTCGACGTCACGACCCGACAGGTCGACACGGGTTCCCACGACCGGCGCGACGAGACGCACGCCCTTGTCGGCGGCGACGCGCCGGGCCCACCGGATCGGCTCGCTCCACCAGTGGTGGGCCAGGTTGAAGGTGGCCCAGTGGATCGGCAGCATGACGGCGTCGGTCGCGCCCCGGTTGACGTCGAGGTGGGCCGAGACGGCCTGCTCGGGGTCGAGGTGGATGTCCGGCCAGTGCACGCTGTAGGCGCCGACCGGGATGATCGTCAGGTCGAACGGGCCGAGGTCGGTGCCGATGTCGGCGTAGCGGTGCGTCGGCCCGGAGTCGCCGCCGAAGAACACGGCATGGCGCGGACCGCGCAGCGACCACGCCGCCCACAGCGTCTGGTCGCGGACGAAACCGCGGCCGGAGAAGTGCCGCGCCTCGGTGCACGTCAGGGTGATCCCGGCCACGACGGTCGACTCGCGCCAGTCGAGCGACGTGATGCGCCCGGCGGGCACGCCCCAGGACCGGAGGTGCTCGTCGACGCCGAGGGGCACGACGTACAGCGGCCGGTGGGTGCGCTCGAGCATCGTGATGGACGGCTCGTCGAGGTGGTCGTAGTGGTCGTGGCTGATGACGACGGCGTCGAGCGGCGGCAGCTCGGCGATGGACCCGGGGACCGGGTGCAGGCGCTTCGGGCCGACGAGCGTCGACGGTGAGGCCCGCTGCCCGAAGACCGGGTCGAGGAGGAAGCGGGCGCCGTCGACCTCGACGACCGACGTCGCGTGGCCGTACCACGTGACGGCGAGGTCGGCCGGCGCGGTCGGGTGCTGGGGCCGCACGAGCGGGACGCGACCGGCGGGGCGGCCCCGGCCGCGCTCGCGCCACATGGTGCCGAGGACGCTGCCTGGCCCTTCGGCCTCCGGGGCCGCGCCGACGTGCGGCGGCTCGTGCGCCCTGAACCGGCCGTCACGGTAGTTGGGGGAGGCGGTCACGCGGGCGCGGACGGCGCTCGTCGTGGCGCCCATGCGTCGCAGGATCGGCAGCTGCACCGGGTGTCCTCTCGGGGTCCGCTCGGGGACCGGGTCGGTGGTTTGGGCGACGGAAACCGGGCCGCCCGGAGGTGGCGACGGTCGGCCAGGGCTCCATTCTGCGGGTTTGCCGCGTCGCGTTACCGATGACGCCGCCATGGTGTTGACGTGACACCACAGTGATGTCATATTGATGCGTATGGACATCACCGAGCACGTCGACACACTCCGGCGGGACCTGGCCCGAGCCGCCGAGGCGATGGGCCCAGAGCTGGGGCAGGCGGCCGAGCGCCTCGGGTACGCGCTCGACTCGTCGGCGCGTCTCGCCCTCCTGGACGCCCTGTCGCACGCGGCGGCCGAGATCACCAACGAGCTCGACGGCACGTCGGTCGAGGTGCGCCTCCAGGGCCGCGAACCCGTCTTCGTCGTCGTCGGCGCCGGCCCGGCCGCCGTCGCCGTCGACGACACCCAGGCCGTGCGCTCCACCGACACCACCGCGCTGCCGGCCGACGAGGAGGGCGCTGAGACGGCCCGCATCACGCTGCGCCTGCCCGAGGCCCTCAAGGGCCGCGCCGAGGACCTCGCCGCGCAGCGCGGACAGTCCCTCAACACATGGATCGTCAACGCCGTCCGCGCCGCGGCGCACGGCAACCCCCCGGCTCCCGGCTTCCCCGGCTTCCCACCGATGCCGCCGGGACCGCAGCTGGGTCCGGGCGCGCCGGGCCGCAACCGCTCCTCGAACAAGCGGGTCCAGGGCTGGGTCCGCTGACCCGCCTGCACCCCGGCACCACCGACCACCACATCCCGCGCCGGCACCACCGGGCCACGTCCCGACCGGCACCGCAGAAGGGAACCACCATGAGCGACACCCTCGAGACCCGCTTCGACACGACGGGTCCCGTCAACCTCAAGGTCGAGCTGCTCGTCGGCGACGTGACGCTGACCGCCACCGACGCCTCGGCAACCGTCGTGCGGCTGGTCCCGCACGGCCGCAAGGGCGCCGAGCTCGCCGAGAAGTTCACCGTCGAGGCGCACGGCAACGACGTCGTCGTCCTGTCCCCGAAGCTGCGCGACTCGTTCTTCTCGCTCGGCACCAAGGGCTCGGTCGACGTCGAGGTCGAGCTGCCCACCGGCAGCGCCGTCGAGGCCCGCACCGGCGCCGGTGACATCACGGCATCGGGCCTGCTGGGCGAGGTCCGCGCCAACACCGGGGCCGGCGACCTCACCTTCCACGAGGTGGCCGCCGCACACCTGAAGTCAGGCTCCGGCGACCTCACGCTCCAGTCGGCGCGCGGGGACGTCAACGCCAAGACCGGGTCCGGCGACGTCTCCATCGGCTCGGCCGGTGGCCGCCTCGACCTCGTGACCGGCAGCGGCGACATCGCGCTGCGCCGCTCCGACGCCCCCGTCAAGGCGAAGACCGGCTCGGGTGACCTGCGCATCGACGCGAGCACCGGCGACCTCGAGCTGATGACCGGCACGGGCGACGTCGACCTCGGGGCCGTGCACGGCGGCCAGGTCCAGGCCCGCACCGGCACCGGCGACGTGACCATCGGCGTGGCGCACGGTGTCGCGGCGTTCCTCGACCTCAACAGCGTCACGGGCGACGTCGACGTCGACCTCGAGTCCTCCGACGGACCCGGCGACAGCGAGGCGCGCGCCAGCCTCACGGTCCACTCCGGCAGCGGCGATATCCACGTCAAGCGCGCGACGGCGAGCCTGGCATGAGCGCCGTGAAGGGCATGACCCTGACTCCGCAGGAGGCGCTCGCCCGCGACGTCATCCTCCAGCGCTCGGCGGCACGGCACCACGCGCCCCGGCGCCAACGCCGCCACGTGCGCGCCGCGCTCCTGCTGCGGCGGCTCGCCGAGCGCCTCGACCCCGATGCGCACGGTGATGACGCGGCCGCGCGCCGCGGTGCACACGGGGACGCACACGGTGGCGCGCCGGTCGTCACGCGGTCCGGCCACGACCGTTCGGCACCGCGGCCCTGGCAGGCGCAGCCTCGCCGCTCGCCGCACCGCCACTCCTGACCCCGCTCCCGCGGGCCGACGCCCACCCGCCGACGCTTCCCGGCCGGGTGGGCGTCCGGCGTCGCGGGTGGCGTTGCGGCTGCCCTGCTCGCCCGGTGCGCACGGACCGGCGTGCGACGATCGAGCCATGTACGTGCCCCGCGCCAACGCCATGGCCGACGGCGAGATCCGCCGCTTCCTCGACGCGCACCCCGCCGGCCACCTCGTCACCGTCGGCCCGGACGGGCGGCCGGACGCCACGCTCCTGCCCGTCATCGTCGACGAGGAGCCGGAGGGCAGCCTGCGCGTCGTGGGCCACGTCGCCCGGTCCAACGAGCAGTGGACGCGGATCGCGTCGGGCTCCGCCGGCCTCGTCGTCGTCACCGGGGCGGACGCCTACGTGTCGCCGGGCTGGTACGCGAGCAAGCGTGAGCACGGCCGGGTCGTGCCGACCTGGAACTACAGCGAGGTCCAGCTCTCCGGTGCGGTGACGGTCCACGACGACCCCGGGTGGGTTCTCGACGTCGTCACGCGGCTGACCGAGCGGCACGAGGCCGGCCGTGCCGCGCCGTGGGCCGTCACGGACGCACCGGCCAGGTGGGTCCGGGGCCGCCTGCGCGCCATCGTCGGCGTCGAGCTGCGCGTCGAGCGCGTCGAGGGCAAGGCCAAGCTGTCGCAGAACCGGTCGGACGCCGATCGTGCCGGAGCCATCGCGGGCCTGCGCGACGAGCCGGGCGCCGTCGCGCACGTCGTCGCCGACGCCATGGCGGACGCCCTGTCGAGCTGACCCCCTGATCTGGAAGCCGTTGTGGCACAGATGCGCCGAGGCATCGGCGAGTCAGTGGCTCGCCACGACGACCGTGGTGCGCCACCGCGTCGACGCGGGGCGCCTCATCGAGCGGTGACCCGCTCCGCGGTCGGCGACCAGCGGGCCGGGTCGAGCCACGCGTGCACGAGCGGCACGACCGACGCGCCCTCGCCGCTCGCGGCTGCGACCCGCTTCATCGACCCGGCCCTGATGTCGCCCGCCGCGAAGACCCCGGGCACCGTCGTCTCGAGGCTCTCGGGGGGCAGGTCGCCGTTCCAGCGCGCCTGCGGCACGTCGCGGCCGGTGAGGACGAACCCGCGCTCGTCGCGCGCCACCACGTCGGGCAGCCAGTCGCAGTGGGGCGCGGCGCCGATGAGCAGGAACAGGCCCCGGCAGTCCCGCGTGGTCTCGGTGCCGTCACGGGTGTCGCGGACGGTGACCCAGCCGAGACGGCCGTCGTCACCGGGCCCGCCCGCGACGACCTCCGAGCAGCCCTGGACGGTGACGCGCGGGTTGTACTCGATCTCGCCGACGAGGTAGCTCGACATCGTCTCGGCGAGGCTCTCGCGCCGTACGAGGATCGTCACCGAGCGGGCGAACCGGGCCAGGTGGATCGCCGCCTGCCCCGCGGAGTTGCCGCCGCCGACGACCACGACGTCGTAGCCCTCCATCTCGCGGGCGGCCGTCATGGCGCTGCCGTAGTGGACGCCGAGGCCGACGAGCCGTTCGATGCCGGGGGCGTCGAGGCGCCGGTACGTGACGCCGGCCGACAC
The DNA here is from genome assembly GCF_056755255.1 of Monashia sp. HAY1-5C. Taxonomy (NCBI): domain Bacteria; kingdom Bacillati; phylum Actinomycetota; class Actinomycetes; order Micrococcales; family Intrasporangiaceae; genus Intrasporangium; species Monashia sp. HAY1-5C. The sequence continues at coordinate 7,449 of NZ_JBPGXG010000102.1, forward strand.
GACGACGGCCCGGGCCAGCACGTCGCCGCCCTCCGTGCAGAGGCGGTGCGGCGTGGGCACACCGGCGTCGTCGACCTCGCCGGGTACGAACGACGTGACCGGCCAGCCGGTGAAGAACCGGGTGCCGAACCGGATGGCCTGGTTGCGGGCCCGCTGGGCGAGCCGCATGCCGGAGATGCCGCGCGGGAAGCCGAGGTAGTTGCGGATCATCGACGACGTACCGGCCTGTCCGCCAACGGCTTCGGCCTCGAGCACGACGGTCGACAGGCCCTCCGACGACGCGTACACCGCGGCCGCGAGACCTGCGGGTCCCGCGCCGACGATGGCCACGTCGACGACGCGGTCGACGTCGACGTCCGCCGGCCGACCGTAGATGCGGGACGCGACGTCGCGGACGCTGTGGGCGACCCCGACGCGCTGGCCCAGGTCCATGACGAGCGGGAAGTCGGGCTCGCCGCCGCCGGCGACGTGGAGGTCGAGGACGTGCCGGCCCTTCTCACTGTCGGGCGGGTAGACGCGGTTGGGCATGCCCATCCGGTCCAGGTAGTCGCGGATGGCGAGGGTGAGCGCGTCCTCGACGGGCGAGACGATGGCGACGGCAACGGCCTCGGGCTCGGCCACGGTCGAGCCCCAGTCGGACAGCAGCTCGCACACGGCGGTGTGGAACTCCTCGTCACGAGGACCGCGGGGCATGAGCAGGTAGGCGTCGTACTTGCCCTTGGCCATGCCGCCGCGGAGCCGGTCCGCGTCCTCGCGGAACGTCGACACGTGGCTGGCGATGACGCGCCGGGCCGTCGGCACCGTGGCGCGCCACCAGTGGAAGGCCTCGAGGACCTCCGCGTCGGGCAGCCGCGACTCGGTGACGAACATCGCGACCTGGCCGCCCTCGGCGACGACGCGGCGCGCCTCGAGCTTGGCCTCGTGGGCCGAGGTGGCCGTCGGCAGCTCGTAGTCGCGCTCGTAGCGGCAGAACTCGTCGCGCAGCTGCTCGCAGCGGGTCTCGGACACGAGGATGATCGCCGGCTTCACCCTGCCGATCCTAGGAGGAACGTGGCGCCCCGGGTATGGCCCCCGGATCCGCCGACGCCGACGCGGCCGCCGGGCGCTCGCGCAACGTGAGCCAGAGCCGGTGGGCCGTGATGACGGCGAGGGCCCAGGCCAGACCGATGAGCCACCCGGCGAGGACGTCGGTGAGCCAGTGGTGGCCGAGGAACACCCGCGACAGGCCCATGGACAGGACGAAAAGCGTGCCCACGGTGACGGCGACGACGCGCTGCCACGCGGCGGTCGTCTCGATGAGGAGGAGGTAGACGACGACGGTCGTCAGCACCGTGGCGTTGAGGGTGTGACCGCTCGGGAACGACGCTGACACCTCGAGCGGCGGAACCGCGAGCGACGCCGGCGGTCGGGCGCGGTCGACGAAGCCCTTGCCGACGACGGTCATGGCGAGCGAGCCGGCCGCCGAGACGGCCGCCACGACGACCGGCGTCCACCGGCGCCGGCGCCACGTGATGACCGCGACGACGACGGTGGCCAGGATCGGCATGCCGACGGGCCCGCCGACGTCGGTGAACGCGGTGACGGCAGAGTCGAGCCCGGGCGAGCGCAGCGACACCGCGGTGTCGAGGACCGGCTGGTCGACCACCGTGAGGCCGTCGCGTCCGACGACGCCCTCGTAGAGCGTCTCGACGCCCTCGACGAGCGCCGCCATGACGACCAGGGCAACGACGGTGAAGACGACGAACGCCACGTGGGCAGCGGACCACGAGGCGACGCGTCGCGCCGTCGGTCGCGACGCGCGCGCGACGGCGGCGAAGACGCCGACCAGCCACCGCCCGAGGCGGGTGTGCCACGCGGTGAGGTCACGCGCGCCGATCGTGTCGTCGGGTGTGTGCCGGTGCGCGTGCTCTGCCACGCCCGGTTCCTTACCCGGTGACCGGTGTCGGCGACCCGGCGTAGGGTCCGGGGCCATGACCGCCGCCGTCGCGCCGCTCGCGTCCATCTCGATCGACTGCCCCGACCCCGACGCCATCGCCCCCTTCTACCGCGCCCTGCTCGGGCTGGAGGAGGCGTTCGCCACGCCCGACCGAGGCGTCGTCTGCCTCTCCGGCGCGGGGCCGATGCTGACGCTCATGCGGGTCGACGCGTACGAGGCGCCGACGTGGCCGGACGGCCCGCAGCGCCAGCAGCTGCACCTCGACCTCGCCGCGGACGACCTCGATGCGTGCGTGTCCAAGGCGCTGGAGCTCGGTGCCCGCGAGGCCGGCCACCAGCCGGCCCCCGACCAGTGGCGCGTCATGCTCGACCCCGTGGGGCACCCGTTCTGTCTCAGCGCGGTGCGCCCCGGATGACCGTCGTCGTGCGGCCCGCGACCAGGGACCGGTTCGACGACGTCGCGACGATGCTCGGGCCGAGGAACCCGACCTCGAGCGTCTGTTGGTGCCTGAGCCACCCGGCTCGGTGTCGGCAGGGTTCCCACGCGTGCTCATGCGCCTCGACCTGCGGTGAGGCGCGGTGAGCCCGATGTCCCCGCCGCGTCGTAGGGTCACCGCATGACGGTCGTCGGAACCGACGGTCTGGCGCGCCCGCTGTGGGCCTCGTCCGACCCGCTGCTCATGGACTACTACGACACCGAGTGGGGCATGCCGGTCCGCGACGAGCAGGGCCTCTACGAGCGCATCTGCCTCGAGGGCTTCCAGTCCGGCCTCTCCTGGGCCACCATCCTGCGCAAGCGGCCGGCCTTCCGGGCCGCCTTCGCCGACTTCGACCCCGACGTCGTCGCCACGTTCACCGACGCCGACGTCGAGCGGCTCATGCAGGACGCCGGCATCGTGCGCAACCGGATGAAGATCACCGCGACGATCCAGAACGCGCGCGCCACCGTCGCCCTTCGCCGCGAGGGCGGGCTCGTCGAGCTCGTGTGGTCGTTCCGACCTGCCGACACCCCCCGCCCCACGGACCACTCCGAGGTCCCCACCGTCTCGGAGGAGAGCAAGGCCCTCTCGAAGGCCTTGCGCAAGAAGGGTTTCGCCTTCGTCGGGCCGACGACGATGTACGCCCTCATGGAGGCCGTCGGCATCGTCGACACGCACCTGGTCACGAGCCACCGGCGCGGTACGAGCGGCGTCTGGCCCGACTGACGGCGGGCTCAGCCGTCCAGGACGGCACGGGCCGCGTTGTGCCCCGGGATGCCGCTGACCCCGCCGCCGCGCCGGGCGCCCGCTCCCGCGAGCAGGAGCGAGGCGTACGGCGTCTCGACCCCCCACGTGCCGACCTCCGGGTCACGCTCGGCCCACGGCCACTGCAGCGACCGGTGGAAGATGTTGCCGCCCGGCAGGCCGAGCGAGCGCTCGAGGTCCACGGGGCTCCTCACCTCGAGGCACGGCCGGCCGTCGGCGTCGCGCAGCAGGACGTCCTCGATCCGCTCGGCGAGGACCGAGTCGAGCGAGCGCAACGTCGCCGCCAGGGCGGCCGCCGTCGCGGCGTCGTTGTCCTCGCGGAACAGCCGGGCCGGCAGGTGGAGGCCGAACAGCGTCAGCGTCTGCGCGTCCGAGGCGGCGAGCCGGGGGCCGAGGATCGAGCGGTCGCTCAGGGTGTGGCAGTAGACCTCGCACGGCGGCAGGTCGGGGATGCGTCCGGCGGCGGCCGCGGCGTAGGCGTCCTCGAGCTGGCGGTAGCCCTCGTTGACGTGGAAGGTGCCGGCGAAGGCGGCCCGGGGATCGGCGCTCGGGTCGCGCAGCCGGGGCAGCCGCGTCAGGAGCATGTTGACCTTGAGCTGGCTGCCCTCGACGTCGTCCTCGGTCGGCACGGGGTCGGCGCCGGCGGCGGCGAGCAGCCGGTTGAGGACGGTGGGCGCACAGGCGGCGAGCAGCGAGGTGCCCCGGGCACGGCCGCCTGCGCTGCCGGCGTCGATCCCGCTGCCGCCGGCCCACGCGACCTCGCCCGTCGACGGGTCGAGGCTCGTGACGTCGGCCCCGGTGACGATGCTCGCCCCTGCGTCGACCGCGGCCCGGGCGAGCGCGTCGGTCAGGGCGCCCATGCCGCCGACGGGCACGTCCCAGTCGCCGGTGCCACCGCCGACGAGGTGGTAGAGGAAGCACACGTTCTGGCGGAGGTCGTCACCGCGCAGTGAGGCGAACGTGCCGATGAGGGCGTCGGTGGCGATGATGCCGCGGAGGGTGTCGTCGTCGGTCACCGACTCGACCAGCTCACCGACCGGGCGCGTCGTCAGCGCGTCGAACAGCTCGGGGTCGCCCGACAGGCTGCGGACGTGCTCGCGACTGGCCAGCGGCTCGAGAACCGTGGGGAAGACCTTCGCGGCGAGTCCTGCCATGCGGCCGTAGAGCTCGGTCCACCCCGCCCAGGCGTCCTCGCCGCCGGTGAGGTCCCGGAAGGCGGCCTGCGTCGCGGCGGCGTCCGCGGTGTCGACGAGCAGACCCCGCCGGGGGTCGGCCGGCACCGGCGTGTACGAGGAGTAGCGGCGCCGGACCAGCTGCACGTCGAGGTCGAGGTCGGTGAGGATCTGCCGGGGCAGCAGCGACACGAGGTAGGAGTAGCGCGACAGCCGAGCGTCGACACCGGCGAAGGCGCGCGCCGACACTGCGGCACCACCGACGTGCTCGCCCCGCTCGAGCACGAGGACCCGGCGACCCGCGCGGGCGAGGTACGCGGCCGCAGTCAGGCCGTTGTGGCCGGCGCCGATGACGATGTCGTCGTAGTGCACCCCCGTCACCCTAGCCACCACGCCTGAGCCCGGAACACACCGAGAAGTAGCCAACGCGACCGGGAGTACCGGGTGGCGGTTGGCGACTGCTCGGTGTGTTGCGGGGGGCGGGGGGCGCGACCTGACCGAACTGGCCGGCCTCGTGCTCGTCGCCGCCGGAGTCCTCGCCGTCGCCGCCGCTCGCCGAGGAGCGTCGCCGACGCGCCGGCCGGGACGAGACGTACTGACGCGTCCCGGCGCCGACCGTGTGAGGTGACCGATGCGTCCGTCCCCTTCTGGAGCGGGTCGCCGCGTGGCAAGGTCGGAGCATGACCGACGTGACCGACGCACCCTCGACGACGAGCGCGACCGACGCCTACCGCGCCGCCCGGGACCGGCTGCTCGACCTGCGCGGTGACCACGCCCGCGCCGTCGCCGAGTTCGCGTGGCCGGAGCTCGGCGACCGGTTCAGCTGGGCCGTCGACTGGTTCGACGCGATCGCGCGCGGCAACGACCGGCCCGCGCTGACGATCGTCGAGGAGGACGAGTCGTCCTCGACGGTCAGCTTCGACGACATGGCCCGCCGCTCGGACCGCGTCGCGGCCTGGCTCGGGTCGCTCGGCGTGCGCCGCGGTGACTCGGTGATCCTCATGCTCGGCAACCAGGTCGAGCTGTGGGAGACGATGCTGGCCGTCATGAAGCTCGGCGCCGTCATCGTGCCGACGACGACGGCCGTCGGCCCCGGCGACCTCGCCGACCGGATGGAGCGGGTCAGCGCCCGGGCCGTCGTGACCAACGCGTCGGAGGTGCACAAGCTCGACGACCTCCCCGGTGACTACGTCCGCGTCGCGGTCGGCAGCGACCCCTCCGGCGATCGTTCCGGCGACCCATCCAGCGGGGCGCCCGAGGGGTGGCACTCCTTCGCCGACGCCCACGCGTCCGACGCCGGTCCCGCGCGGCACCCGGGCACCGGACCGGACGACCGGCTGCTGCTCTACTTCACCTCCGGCACGACGAGCCGGCCCAAGCTCGTCGAGCACACCCAGCGCTCCTACCCCGTCGGGCACCTGACGACGATGTACTGGCTCGGGCTGCGGCCCGGCGACGTCCACCTCAACATCAGCAGCCCGGGCTGGGCGAAGCACGCGTGGTCCTCGTTCTTCGCGCCGTGGATCGCCGAGGCGACGATCTTCGTCTACAACTACGCCCGTTTCGACGCCGCCGCGCTGCTGCGCGTCCTGCGCGACCACGCGGTCACCTCGCTGTGCGCGCCGCCGACCGTGTGGCGGATGCTCATCAAGAGCGACCTGTCGGGCGGGCCCGGTGCGCTGCGCGAGGTCGTCGGTGCCGGCGAGCCGCTCAACCCGGAGGTCATCGCGCAGGTGGAGAAGGCGTGGGGGCTGACGATCCGCGACGGCTACGGCCAGACCGAGACGACCCTGTCGGTGGGCAACACACCCGGGTCCCTCGTCAAGCCGGGCTCGATGGGTCGGCCGCTGCCCGGCTACCCGGTCGTGGTGGTCGACCCGGTCACCACCGTGCCGGTCACCGAGGCCGACCCGGACGGCAACCGCGAGGGCGAGATCTGCCTCGACCTGACGCACCGGCCCGTGCCGCTCATGACCGGCTACCAGGGCGACGAGACGCGCAACGCCGAGGCGATGGCCGGCGGTTTCTACCACACCGGCGACGTCGCGTCGGTCGACGCCGAGGGCTACATCTCCTTCGTCGGCCGGACCGACGACGTCTTCAAGGCCAGCGACTACAAGATCAGCCCGTTCGAGGTCGAGTCGGTCCTCATCGAGCACCCGGCCGTCGCGGAGGCGGCCGTCGTGCCGGCTCCCGACCCGGTGCGTCTGGCCGTGCCCAAGGCCTACATCGCCCTCGCCCCCGGCCACGAGCCCGGGGAGGAGACGGCCCGCTCCATCCTCGCCCACGCCCACGAGAAGCTTGCGCCGTGGCAGCGCGTCCGCCGCATCGAGTTCTACGACCTGCCCAAGACGATCTCGGGAAAGATCCGCCGCGTCGAGCTGCGCGGACGCGAGAACGACCTCGACGCGTCGGGTGCCACCCAGCCGCAGGACGAGTGGCGCGACGACCAGTTCCCCGACCTCAGGGGCTGACGCCTCCCGGGACCCGCACCGTGGAGGTGGTCGGGATCGGCGTCCCCGGCGTCGCCGGTGTCGTGGCGCCCCCCGGTGCGGTCGTCGCACCGACGTCCTCGGGGGTCGGCACCGGCAGCGTCCGCAGGGTCGTCTCGTCCACGCGTCCGCACGTCCGGGTCGCCGCCTTCGCCGGCTCGCCCGGCTGGGCCGTGGACCGCTCGGGCCGGTAGGGGTCGATGCGGGCACCACTGATGACCTCGACGCTGTCGTAGGCGGGGCGGCCCTCGAGGAGGTTGCGGAAGGTGTAGCGGGTCAGGGAGTTCAGCTCGCAGGCGTTGCCGAAGGCGAGGATGTCGAAGGCGTACGGCTGGCCGTTGAGCTCCTCGCCCTGCCCCTCGGCGTAGTGGGCGACGACGCCGCCACCGGTGAAGGTGCCGACCTGGATCCGGTTGCCGTCGAGCTTCGGCGTGTGCATGTGGCCGTTGACGAGGAGGCGACCCTTCTCGACGCCCTGCGTGGCGTAGGGCTCGTGGGCGACGACGACGTCCGGCTCGGGCTGGTCGGCCATCGTCGCGTTGTACCGGTCGACCGCGGGCTTCTCCTTCGCGACGGGGTCCTCGTTGTCGTCGCCGAAGAACCGCGGGTCGTTGAAGCCGGTGATCCGCAGCCCGTGGAACGACAGCTCGCGCAGCGCGCCCCGGCCGTCCTCGAGGAGCACCACGTTGGGGATGCGGCCGAGGCGGTCGACGAGCCCACGGTCGGTCGCCGAGGACTGGTCGTGGTTGCCGCTGACGAAGACGTACGGCACACCCAGTCGCTGGATCGAGCGGAAGATCCCGGCCGCCTCGGCCTCCTGGACGCGTCCGAAGTTGATGAGGTCCCCGCTGTCGATGACGGCGTCGATGCCCTCCTCCTCGACGATCGTGCGCATGAGGGCGTACTGGTTGGCGCCGTGGATGTCGGAGACGAGGAGGAGGCGCGCCGACACCGGCTCGCTGACGCTGCCCTGGACGTACTTCTGCTGGAGGGCCTGCGTCACGGCGAGCAGGTTGCGGAAGTAGGGCGTCACCTGCGCGGCCCGCGCCTCGACGTCGGCGAGCAGCCCGGCGTTGCGCTGGACGACACCGAGGACCCCGGTCGTGCGGTACTCGGCGAACCGCGCCGGCTGGTAGGTCACCGCGATCCCGCCGAAGGTGCCGGCGCACGCGACGACCATGGCCGAGGCGACGAACGCGACGTGGTGCCGCCGGGTGGTGCGCTGGCGGATGTAGTGGGACGCGAGGGACAGGAGCACCGCGATGGCGAGGGCGCCGAGGAGGAAGCGGACGCCGACGCCGACCGCCGCCTGCGTGATGGCGCCGGAGACCTCGTCCCCCGAGGGCTGGAGCGACCGGATGTCGACGTCGGGCCGGGTGAAGAGGTTGGTGATCTCCTCGCGCACGGCGACCTGCACGTCGAGGCCCGGCGCGAGGATCGGCGAGGCGAAGGCGACGTCGACGTCCCCGATGATCGTCGGGGAGTGCAGCACGGCCGTGTGCCGCGGGATGGGGTCGAGGCGCAGCACCGCCCGGTACTGCGACGTCTCGACGACGGTCGGGGCGAGGTTCGTCGCGGCCACCCCGCCGAGGTAGCAGGCGGCGAGGACCGCGACCCAGCTGAGCACGTGCGACCCGCGGCGCAGCCAGTGGCCATCGCCGGACAGCAGGTCCCGCACGCGTCGCACCGCCTCACCCTAACCGGCGGATGCGGCGCGCCCTCCGACGTGTCGGGCGTGCCGGGCAGCCCGTGGCCGACGTCCGAAGTGTCCGCCTCGACGGCGACGCGCCGACGCCGCCGGGACACCGGGCGTTCACCTGCGGCTGCTGGCATCGGACCGGAAGGGAGGAGCCATGGGTCCAGCTCGCCGCCGCCACGTCGTCGTGGTCCTGCTCGTCGCCTACGTCGTGCTGCTCCTCTTCGGGCGGAGGGTCCTCGGTGAGGACGCCGGCGTCGCCGTGCTCGTGGGCAGCTTCGTCCTCGGGTTCGCGTGGCTGACCCTGCTCGTCGCGCCCTGGGCGGCCCGCGGGCGACCGCGTCCGCGCAGTGCCGTGCGCGGGTCCCGTCCGCGTCGGTGACCCACCCTCACGAGTCGAGGTGATCCGTCGCGGTCGGGCGCGAGCGGATACCTCGACCGCGGGTGGCTCGCGGGTGGCGCAGACGCTGCTCAGGGGTGGCTCAGAGGTACTGGCCGGTGGGACCGCTGTCAGCCTGCGGGTGGTGGCCCGGGTGCACGCCGGGGGGTGTGCCGTACGACGCGCCGGGGCCCGGGGGCAGCGCCCGCATCTGCTGGAGCTGCTGCTGGGCCGCCATCTGCTGGGCGACGAGCGCGGTCTGGATGCCGTGGAACAGGCCCTCGAGCCAGCCGACGAGCTGGGCCTGGGCGATGCGCAGCTCGGAGTCGCTCGGCTCGTCGCTGCGGAAGGGTAGCGCGATGCGGTCGAGCTCCTCGACGAGCTCGGGCGCGAGGCCGCCCTTGAGCTCCTCGAGGGACCGGTGGTGGATGTCCGCGAGACGGCGCCGCCCGGCCTCGTCGAGAGGAGCGTTGCGCACCTCCTCGAGCAGCTGCTTGATCATCGAGCCGATGCGCATGACCTTGGCCGGCTCCTCGACGAGGTCCGCCGGGTTGGTCCGCTCGCGGTCCTCCTCGTCCCGGCCCCGGCCGGTGCCGTCCGCGTCGCCCGCCCGGTCGTCGCCGTCGCCGCCGGGGCCTTCGGAGACCCCCATGCCGTCGGGGGTCACGACGACGACGCGCTGCTGCTCGTTGCCGCCCGCGTCGCCCGAGCCGTCGGGCCGGCCGCCCCACGTGCTGCCGGTGCTCCCCGTGCTGCCGGTGCTGCCAGGTCCCGTGGTCGTGGCGTCGTCAGTCATGCCCTCCATCCTGCCGCACGGGTCGAGCCGAGGGACGAGCGCGTCACCCGGGGACGAGCCGACGGCAGGCGGGCGCAGGCGGGCGCGGGCGAGCGCACCCATGGCGCCCTGTCTCTTATACACATCTGACGCTGCCGACGACGGA
>NZ_JBPGXG010000103.1:0-17250 GCF_056755255.1 Monashia sp. HAY1-5C
ACGCCTTCCGCGGCGCGACGATCCGCAACATCCTCGAGTTCGAGAAGGACTACCCGGACGCGCGCACCATCCTCCTCGAGCAGAACTACCGCTCGACGCAGCGCATCCTGCGCGCCGCCAACGCCGTCATCGCCCGCAACGAGGGTCGGCGAGCGAAGAACCTGTGGACCGACTCCGGCGACGGCGCGATGATCGTCGGCTACGTCGCCGACAACGAGCACGACGAGGCGGCCTTCGTCGCCAAGCAGATCGACGACCTCGCCGACGCGGGGGTTCGCCCGGGCGACGTCGCCGTGTTCTACCGGACCAACGCGCAGAGCCGGGCCATCGAGGAGGTCCTCGTGCGAACCGGTCTGCCGTACAAGGTCGTCGGCGGCACCCGGTTCTACGAGCGGCGCGAGATCAAGGACGCCCTCGCCTACCTGCGCGTCGTGTCCAACCCGACCGACACGGTCAACCTGCGCCGCATCCTCAACGTGCCCAAGCGCGGCATCGGCGACCGCGCGGAGGCGTGCGTCGCGGCCCTCGCCGAGCGCGAGCGCGTCCCGTTCGTCGCGGCGCTCGGTCGCGCCGAGGACGCGCCGGGCATCGCCACCCGTTCGGTCGCGGCGATCAAGGGCTTCACCGAGATGCTCGAGCAGCTGCGCCTCGTCTATGAGAGCGGCGGCGGCATCGCCACGCTCCTCGAGGCGGTCCTCGACCAGAGCGGGTACCTGGCCGAGCTGCGCGCGAGCCACGACCCCCAGGACGAGACCCGCGTCGAGAACCTCGCCGAGCTCGTCGCCGTCGCCCAGGAGTACGACGAGCGCCGGGCCCGCGACTCGGCCGAGGCGGACGCCACGGGGGCACCTGCGTCGACGCCGGGGCAGCCCGACGCCGAGCCCGAGGACGTCGCGCCCGCGGGTGCGCTGGAGGAGTTCCTCGAGCAGGTCTCGCTCGTCGCCGACGCCGACGAGATCCCCGACGAGCCGGAGGCGCAGGCCCAGGGCGTCGTCACCCTCATGACGCTGCACACGGCCAAGGGCCTGGAGTTCCCCGTGGTCTTCCTCACCGGGATGGAGGACGGCACCTTCCCGCACCTGCGCGCCCTCGGCGACCCGAAGGAGCTCGAGGAGGAGCGCCGGCTCGCCTACGTCGGCATCACCCGGGCGCGAGAGCGGCTCTACCTGACGCGGGCCGCCGTGCGGTCGGCGTGGGGGGCACCGCAGTACAACCCGCCGTCGCGCTTCCTCGACGAGATCCCCGGAGACCTGCTCGACTGGCAGCGGCTCGGGCCCTCGTTCAGCGGCGCGAGTGGCGCCGACCGCCCCGCGGTCGCGACGCTCGCGGCCCGGCCCGGAGTCCGCAGCCCCGGCAAGCGACCGGTCATCTCGCTCAACGCCGGCGACCGGGTCAGCCACGACGCGTTCGGCCTTGGCACCGTCGTGCGGGTCGAGGGCGAGGGCGACAAGTCCATGGCCCACGTCGACTTCGGCACCGACACGGGCACCAAGCGTCTGCTGCTGCGCTACGCGCCGCTCGTCAAGCTCTGAGGAACGCCGGGCTCGAGGGGCGAACCCGCCGGATCAGCGACGAGGCCTGCCCCGCTCGGGTGGGCCTCGTCGCGCGTCGCCGTGGTGCCCGGCCCGGGCTCGGTGGGCTGGATCAGCGGCTCAGGTGTGGCTCGGCGTCTCCCGAGCTCTGCCGGGGTTGCTCGGGGTTGCTCGGGGTTCCTCGGGGTTCCTCGGGGTTCCTCGGGGTTCTTCGGGGTTCCTCGGGGGTCTGCAGAGGACCCGGGGTGTCAGAGGTAGACGCCGTGGTCGGCGAGCCAGGTGCGCGGGGCCACGGCCGCGCCGTCGCCCGGGTGGATCTCCAGGTGCACGTGAGGGCCGGTGGAGTTGCCCGTGGAGCCGCTGTAGGAGACGAGCTGGCCCGGCTCGACCTCGTCGCCGACGGCGACGACGAGGCGGCTGTTGTGGGCCATCCAGGACACGGTGCCGTCCCAGTAGCGGATCTTGACCATGTAGCCGTAGCCCTCGGTGGACCAGCCCGAGAAGACGACGGTGCCGCTCGAGAGGGCGTGGACCGGGGTGCCGGTGGGGACCGCGAGGTCCTGGGCCGGGTGCATCTTGCCCCAGCGCCAGCCGAAGCCGGAGGTCAGCGTGTAGCCCGCGACGGGGACCACCCAGCGGTGGGCGCGGGCGACGGCCCGGGCCTTGGCGGCCTCCGCCGCCTTGCGTGCTGCGGCGGCCCTGGCCTGCGTTCGGGCGCGCTCCGCGGCCGCGGCCTGGTCGGCGGCGTCCTGGGCGTCGGCCGCGGCCTGTTCGGCGGACGTCGTCGCGCTGGCGATGAGGGCGCTCGCGTCGCGCGCCATGTCGCGCGAGGAGCGCGCGCCCGCGCGTCCCGCGGCGGCCGCAGCCACGGCGTCCGGGTCGGCCGCGAGACCGAGTCCGGCCACGGAGTTCGACACGTTCTTCATCGCGGCGGCCTCTGGGCTCAGCTCCTGGGCGCCGGCCTGCCGGATGACCAGGCCCCCGGCGACGGTCGAGGACAGGATCGCGACGGGCACGACGAACTGTCGACCCCGGGACGACGTCGAGGGTGGCCGGTGCCGGCCGACGTAACTGCTGGTGGTGGGCACGAAGAGCTGACCTATCGGGATCCGGTTGCGGGCGCTCAGCGTAACGTGACCATTTCGTGATGTACAAAACGGTCTGAAGCGCGGAGCAGCCCGACGTCGCGGTGGAGGGTACGCGACTGGCCCGACCCTAGGGCATCCGCGGCGCCCGTGGCGGTTTCGCACCGCACGGGTTCGGCGCCCCGAACGCGTCGTCGGCGGCCGGGACCCGCCGGGTGCGCAGCGGGCTGACGCCGGGCGTCAGCGTCGCGCCCGTCGCGTCGAGGTGCGCCAGCGCCGTGGAGATGCCGTGCACGACGCTGCTCGTGATCGGGATGCTCATGTGGCCGACGCCGTGCAGGGCGATGTTGTGCACGTTGAGGTCAGGGTGGTGCAGGGCCGCGTTGCGCTGGGGCACGACCACCTGGTCGAGGTCGGACCAGTAGGCGATGAACCGGGTCTGGCACTCCGGGACCGGGCGCGCCAGCTCGGCGAGGAGCCGGCTGCCGGGGCGCAGCTGACGGGTCAGGCCGTTGTCCCACACGTAGGCCAGGTAGCTGCCTCGGTGCGGGGTCCCGAGCGTGACGAGCGTGTGCACGTGCGCGTCCCCGCCCAGACGCGTCACGTAGTAGCGGGCGATGAGCCCGCCCATCGAGTGGCCGATGACGTGGATGCGCTCGTACCCGGTCTCCTCGACGATCCGCTCGACCTCGGCGCCGAGGTCGGCGGCGGCGGCGCGGACGTCACCGGTGAACATGGAGTAGTTGATGGCATCGATCCGTCCGAAGCCGCGGCGCGCGAGCCCCCGGCGCAGGACGGTGAAGATCGAGCGGTTGTCGACCATGCCGTGCACGAGCAGGATCGGGGTGCCGGCCGCCTCGACGTCGCTGACGATGAGTCCCCGCTGGCTCGGCGGCAGGTGCCCGACGCGGTAGCCGTCGCGACGGTCCGACGCCCGGGGGCCGAGGTGCCCGAGCGGCCACAGCGCCAGGTGCAGGCCGATCCAGGTGGCCTCGAGCGCCGCCCCGGCCAGGCCGGTCGGCGTCAGGAGGGCAGCGGCGACGTCCCCGGCCGCGGAGAGGGCGCTCGTGGCGCCACCTGTCCGCCGGGCCGGGGCGGACTCGAGCCGCGACGTCGTCGTCACGCGTGCAGAGGCGCCCACGACGGTGACGTTACCCCGGGTAATGGGCGATGGCTCACTTTCGTGCTGCGGCCTCGGCGGGTCTGGTTAGAGTGCGGCCCATGAGCGAGACCCCCGGCGCCGTGACCTCCGACGTCATCCGAGTGGTCGTGGCCAAGCCGGGCCTCGACGGGCACGACCGCGGCGCCAAGGTGGTCGCCCGGGCCCTGCGCGACGCCGGCATGGAGGTCATCTACACCGGGCTGCACCAGACGCCCGAGCAGATCGTCGAGGCGGCCATCCAGGAGGACGCCGACGTCGTCGGCCTGTCGGTGCTCTCCGGTGCCCACCTGACGCTCTTCGCCCGGGTCGTCGAGCTTCTGCGCGAGCGCGACGCGAGCGACATCGTCGTCTTCGGCGGCGGGATCATCCCGGACGACGACATCCCCGAGCTCGAGCGGCTCGGCGTCGCCAAGGTGTTCACGCCCGGCGCGACGACGCACGAGATCGTCGACTGGGTGCACGCCAACGTCCACCCCGCCTGACGCGTCCGCCCCCCGCCGGGACCCCGCCTCCCCCTTCGCCCGATGGTTCGCGCGCTGCTGAACGAAGCGCGCGAAACCTGGTTTCAGCGCGCAAAATCTGGCGCGCCGGAACCCTGGATCGCGCGCTCGTGTCGATCCACACCCGGGTGACGGCCCTCGGCGTCGTCCACAGGCTCACACGATGCCGCGGCTCTGGTGCAGGCAGCACGGCACCGTGAGGGCATGGACCTGCTCGACATCGCCCATCGCGGCGTCTTCAAGGCGGCCGACGCCCTCGGGGCCGGCATCGACGGCCAACAGCTGACCCGGCTCCTCGCCCAGGGGGCCTGCACCCGACTCACCCACGGGTGGTACTCGCTCGGCCGGCCCCGCGACGACGTCGAACGGCATCGGCTGACTGCCTTCGCCCTCGCCACCCAGTACGCCGGCCGGGCGCTTCCGAGCCACCACACTGCGGTCCTGCTCGCCGGCCTTCCCGTCCATGGGGTGGGACTGGACGTCGTCCACCTCACGCGGCTGGGAAGCACTGGGCGCCAAGTCACCTCGGGCCAGTCCGGGCGGCGCACCGACCTCAGGCTGCATCGGTCGATGCCAGGCGTCGAGGCGGCACAGGCGGTGCGGCACGGTGACGGACCGGACCTCGTGCCGATCGAGCACGCGATCGTGGGAGCGGGGATCGTGGGGTCGCCGCTGACCGCCTTGGTGGCCGCAGACGCGGCGCTCTCACGCGGTCTCGTCACCGCGGCGGGTCTCGGCAGTGCTCTGTGCGACTTCCGTGAACGTCACGGCGTGGGGGTGGTCCGCGCCGTACTGCCGTTCGCGGACGGGCGGCACGAGTCACCGGCCGAGACCGTCACCGCCCACGTCCTACGGAGGCTCGGCTACGTCACGGAGCCCCAGTTCGCGGTCGCGACGGAGGGCAGGGTCTACCGGGCCGACCTCCGCATCGTGGGCACGCGGGTCCTGGTCGAGTTCGACGGCCGGGTGAAGTACCGCGAGGGCGACGTCACGACGCTCTTCGACGAGAAGCGCCGAGAGGACGCGCTGCGCAGAGCCGGTTGGGTCGTGGTGCGTCTGGTCTGGCAGGACCTTCGGTCGGCCGACGTGGTGCGTCAGCGCGTCGAGGCAGCACTCCGCCTCGCGACGCAGGTGGCCTGAGGCCGCCACGGACGGTCGGAGCGCGCGACCTCCTGTCGACGCGCGTGATGTTTCCCGCGCGCCAACCACGTTTCGCGCGCTCCAGACAGAAGCGCGCGAAACGTGCGAAGTGGGCCAGGGGTGGTGGGCAGGAGTGGGGTCGGGGTGCGGCCCGCCCGGCGACCGGGTCTGGCACCGAGCGATGTGATCTATGTCCGGTCGGCCGCACCCGATGACGTCGGCACTGGTCAGGGGCACTAGAGTCCGGGGGTCAGCCTTCTTTCGGTTGCGCCCTGGCGCGAGGACCGACCGCGTGCATGCGTGGGTGGCCCGGCAGACGCCTCCTCGGCGCAGTCGAGCACCCCATCGACGACGAGGACGGACCCCACCCGTGGATCTCTTCGAGTACCAAGCCCGCGACATGTTCGAAGCGCACGGAGTACCCGTGCTCGCAGGCGCCACCGCGACGACGCCGGAGGAGGCGCGCGCGGCCGCCGAGCGGATCGGCGAGGCGTCGGGCGGCGTCACCGTCGTCAAGGCGCAGGTCAAGACCGGTGGCCGCGGCAAGGCCGGCGGCGTCAAGGTCGCCAAGAGCGCGGACGAGGCCCGGGCGCACGCGGAGCAGATCCTCGGCATGGACATCAAGGGCCACACCGTCCACAAGGTCATGGTGGCCGCCGGGGCCCGCATCGCCGAGGAGTACTACTTCTCGATCCTGCTCGACCGCGCCAACCGCAGCTACCTCGCCATGTGCTCCAAGGAGGGCGGCATGGAGATCGAGCAGCTCGCCGTCGAGCGCCCGGAGGCGCTGGCCCGGATCGAGGTCGACCCCAATGTCGGCATCGACGCGGCCAAGGCGCAGGAGATCGTCGACGCGGCCGGCTTCGACGAGGCCGACAAGGCCACGATCGCCGGCGTCGTCCAGAAGCTGTGGGAGGTCTACCGCGACGAGGACGCGACGCTCGTCGAGGTCAACCCGCTCGTCAAGACCGAGGACGGCGCCATCATCGCCCTCGACGGCAAGGTGTCCCTCGACACCAACGCCGACTTCCGCCACCCGGACCACGCGGCGCTCGAGGACAAGTCGGCCACCGACCCGCTCGAGGCCGCGGCCAAGGAGAAGGACCTCAACTACGTCAAGCTCGACGGCTCCGTCGGCATCATCGGCAACGGTGCGGGCCTCGTCATGAGCACCCTCGACGTCGTCGCCTACGCCGGCGAGGAGTTCGGCGGCCAGAAGCCGGCGAACTTCCTCGACATCGGCGGCGGTGCCAGCGCCGAGGTCATGGCCAACGGCCTGCACATCATCCTGTCCGACCCGCAGGTCAAGAGCGTGTTCGTCAACGTCTTCGGCGGCATCACCGCCTGCGACGCCGTCGCCAACGGCATCGTCGGCGCGCTCGACGCGCTCGGCGACGAGGAGAACCGGCCGCTCGTCGTGCGCCTCGACGGCAACAACGTCGAGGAGGGCCGTCGCATCCTCCAGGAGCGCAACCACCCGCTGGTGACGATCGAGCCGACGATGGACGGCGCCGCACGCCGGGCCGCCGAGCTCGCCGCCAAGTAAGACCCGAGTCGACAGAAGAGAGAACGCGAACCATGGCCATCTTCCTCAACGCTGACTCGAAGGTCATCGTCCAGGGCATGACCGGCTCCGAGGGCATGAAGCACACGCAGCGCATGCTCAAGTCCGGCACGAACATCGTCGGCGGCGTCAACCCGCGCAAGGCCGGCACCACCGTCGACTTCGAGGGCGGCGTCAGCGTCCCCGTCTTCGGCTCGGTCGCCGACGCCGTCGCCCAGACCGGCGCCAACGTCAGCGTCATCTTCGTCCCGGCCGCCTTCACCAAGGCCGCCGCCGTCGAGGCCGTCGACGCGGAGGTGCCCCTCGTCGTCGTCATCACCGAGGGCGTCGCCGTCAAGGACACCGCCGAGTTCTACAACTACGCCAAGGCCAAGGGCACGACGCGCATCGTCGGCCCGAACTGCCCGGGCCTCATCACGCCGGGCATCAGCAACGCCGGCATCATCCCCGCCGACATCTCGGGCGGCGGCCGCATCGGCCTGGTCAGCAAGTCGGGCACGCTGACGTACCAGATGATGTACGAGCTGCGTGACTTCGGCTTCAGCTCGGCCGTCGGCATCGGTGGCGACCCGATCATCGGCACGACGCACATCGACTGCCTCGAGGCCTTCCAGAACGACCCCGACACCGACGCGATCGTCATGATCGGCGAGATCGGTGGCGACGCCGAGGAGCGCGCGGCCGCCTACATCAAGGAGCACGTGACCAAGCCCGTCGTCGGCTACGTCGCCGGCTTCACCGCACCCGAAGGCAAGACGATGGGCCACGCGGGCGCCATCGTGTCCGGCTCGTCCGGAACCGCGCAGGCCAAGAAGGAGGCCCTCGAGGCCGCCGGCGTCAAGGTCGGCAAGACGCCGAGCGAGACCGCGCAGCTGATGCGCGAGATCATGCAGGAGCTCGCCGGCTGACGGCCGCGCCGGCAACCGGCAACGTCGTGCGGGCGGTCACCCACAGGGTGGCCGCCCGTCGGCGTCCGGCCCGAGCGGGGCCCGGGTGCGGCCCGTGCGAGCTCATCCGTGCTGGGCCGAGTTCAGCAGTGTCCGGCGTGGGGGCTCGCCCGGGCGGGGACGAGCGTCGACGATGGACGCGACCGAACGCCGGCCCGTCAGGAGTGAGTTCCGTGCCCGCCTCGACCGCCACCCCGTCGTCCGCCGTCCCGGCGGCCCTGCGCGCCGGCCTGCTCGCCGCCGTGGGCACCTGGTCGGTCGTCGGCCTGCCGGCCCTCGTCGGCTGGGTCGCGGCGCCGGAGAGCTCCGTCGGGTGGTTCTCGGCGGTGTCGGTGGGCAGCGCCGTCTGGTTCCTCGGCCACGGCCAGTCGGTCGGCACGACCGGAGGCGTGACCCTGTCGGTGACGCCGCTGCTGCTCCTGCTCGTCTTCGTCCACGTCGCCTTCCGGTTCGCCCGGCGCCTCGCCGGCACCCAGCGGCTGCGCGTCGGGACCGACGCCTGGAGCCAGGTCGCACGCTGGGGTGTCGTACCCGGGTTCGTCGTCGGCTACGGCGCCGGCTCGGCGGTCTTCGCTCTGTTCACCCTCGGCGGTCCCGCGACTCCGGGCGCGGCGGCGGTCCTCGGCTCGCTGCTCGTGCCGCTCGCGGCCCTCGGGTTCGTGCTCCTGCGTCCCGACGACGAGGCTGCACCGGCGTTCGTCAAGGCCTGGTTCCGACGCGGCCCGACGTGGCTGCCGATGGTGTGGCGCTCCGGGTGGCGCGGTGTCGGCACGCTGCTCGCCGTCGGCGCGGCGCTCGTCGTGCTGCGGCTCGTCGTGGCCTGGAGCGAGGTGATGGCGGTCCAGGCCGAGTACGGCGCCAACGCGGGAGCCGCGGTCGTCCTGGGCCTGGCGCAGGTCGCGCTGCTCGGCAACGCGGCGACGTGGGCACTGGGCTTCCTCGCCGGGCCGGGCTTCCAGCTCGCGCTCGGCTCGAGCGTCACGCCCGGCGCCGCGCAGCCGGGGCTCCTGCCGCTCGTGCCGGTCCTGGGCGCCCTGCCCCGCGCGGCCGACTATCCGGCGGCGACGTACCTCGTCCTCCTCGTGCCCGTGGCCGTCGGTGCGGTCCAGGCCCGACGCGTCGACCGGGAGCTCGAGTTCTTCGGCAACGTCCGCGCCCGGCTGTCGGCGACCGTCGTGGCGTCCCTGCTTCCGGTCGCCGTCGTCGTGGCCCTGACGGCGCTCGCCAACGGCTCGGTGGGCGTGGACCGGCTCTCCCGCGTGGGGGTCCCGCTCGCGCCGTTCGCCGGCTTCCTCGCTGCGGAGGTCCTCGCCGGGGCGCTGCTGTGGCTCGCCGGGCTGCTCGTGCGCGAGCGGCGCTCGGATGCCTCGGGCGCCCCGGGTGCCTCCGACGCGTCCGACGCCTCCGACGCGTCCGGTCGGTCGGAGGCAGGTCAGTCGGAGGCGGCGGGTCCCGATGCCGGCGGCGGAACCGCCACGAACGCGGACACCGGCACGAGCACTCCCACGGACACCGACCCGGCCGGCACCGGGCGGGTCAGCCGGAGATGAACCCGAGCGGGCTCACGTCCCGGAGCTGCTCGCACTGTCCGCGCGCCACCGACGTCTGGGCGCCGGCGACGCACTCCTCGTAGCGGCTCACCGGTCCGTACATCAGGGCCTGCAGCAGCAGCGAGATGACCGGCAGGGTCAGCACGGCGAGGGAGACGGCGGCCCAGAGCTTCTCGCGACCCGGCCGCGGCGTCAGGAAGCGCAGCAGCCGCACGGCCAGGACCATCGCGATGACGAGCGGCAGCAGTGCGACGAACCGTTGCGGCAGCGGCAGGTACATCCCGGCGATCCCGACGAGCGCGAAGAGCGGGACGGGCAACGAGTAGCGCGCCTTCTCCCGGGCGTAGGCGATCTCGGCCTCGCGCTGCGGGTCCCGGGGCGACTGGCTCATACGTCCCATCCTCACGCATGCCCGGGGCCGGAGCAGCACGGGCCCGGTCGGTCGTCGCGCTCCGCCGGTCGCGCTGCCGGCGCCGGGCGTCGGGAAGCGGACGGGTGTGCCGTCGCTAGACTCCGGGCCGTGACGACCGAGGCCTCCGCCAGCCAGCCCGTCGCCGACGGGTCGCCCGCACCACAGGGTCGCGCGACCAGGCCGGTCGACGTCGTCGTCCTCGTCTCGGGTTCCGGGACGCTGCTCCAGGCGCTCCTCGACGCCTCGCGCGACCCGGCCCTCGGCGTCCGGGTGGCCCTGGTCCTCGCCGACCGGCCGTGCGCCGGGCTCGAACGGGCCGAGCGGGCAGGCGTCCCGACGGCTCTCGTCCGTCCGGGTGACCACCCGGACCGGGCGGCCTGGGACGCCGCGCTCGCCGCCCGGATCGCCGAGGCGTCCCCGGCGTTCGCCGTCAGCGCCGGGTTCATGCGGATCCTGGGCCCCGAGGTCCTCGCCGCGGTCACCGTCGTCAACACGCACCCCGCGTTGCTGCCGAGCTTCCCCGGCGTCCACTCCTCCTCCGACGCCCTGGCCTCCGGGTCCAGGGTGACGGGCACGCCGTCCCACTTCTTCGCCGCTGGCGTCGACACCGGGCCGATCATCGAGCAGCGCGTCGTCGGGGTCGAGGACGGCGACACGGAGGAGACGCTGCACGAGCGGATCAAGGTGCAGGAGCGCGCGATGCTCGTCGACGTCGTCGGGCGGATGGCACGGAACGGGTTCACGGTGCAGGGGCGCCGGGTCCGCATCGGCTGAGGCGGTGACCCTCCGGCGTCGAAGCTGGCGCACGGGTCGCACGGGTCGCACGGGTCGCATGGGTCGCATGCGTCGCCGAATTTTCGCCGGTGCGGCAGGGGCCGCTACGCTGGCCGTACACGACTGGCGCAGGTGGGGAACCACCAGGGAGTGACCGTCGGAGCATCGCCCGCCTGGGTGCTCCCGCTGACCGACACCGCCACCCACCGCCAGGAGCATCGATGTCCGACGGCCGCCGCCCCATCTCGCGCGCTCTCATCTCCGTCTACGACAAGACCGGTCTCGAGGACCTCGCCCGAGCGCTCGACGCGGCCGGGGTGTCCATCGTCTCGACCGGCTCGACCGCCAGGACCATCGCCGGGCTCGGCATCGCCGTCACGCCGGTCGAGGAGCTGACCGGCTTCCCGGAGTGCCTCGAGGGCCGCGTCAAGACGCTGCACCCGAAGGTCCATGCCGGCATCCTCGCCGACACGCGCAAGCCCGAGCACCTCGAGCAGCTGGCCGACCTCGGCGTCGAGGCGTTCGAGCTGGTCGTCGTCAACCTCTACCCGTTCCGCGAGACGGTCGCCTCCGGCGCGACGCCGGACGAGTGCATCGAGCAGATCGACATCGGCGGCCCCTCGATGGTGCGCGCCGCGGCCAAGAACCACCCGAGCGTCGCCATCGTCACGAGCCCGGCCCTGTACGGCGCGGTGCAGGAGTCGCTCGACGCCGGTGGCTTCACGCTCGAGCAGCGCAAGCGCCTCGCGGCCGAGGCGTTCGTGCACACGGCCTCCTACGACAACGCGGTCGCCAACTGGATGGGCAACGCCTACGCCGACACCTCCGACGGCACCGGCTTCCCGGCCTGGACCAGCGCGACCTTCGACCGCCACGCAGCCCTGCGCTACGGCGAGAACCCGCACCAGCGCGCCGCGCTCTACACCCACTGGCGCCCCGGCGTCGCGTCGGCCGAGCAGCTGCACGGCAAGGAGATGTCGTACAACAACTACGTCGACACCGACGCGGCAGTGCGGGCCGCCCACGACCAGGGCGACCAGCCGACCGTGGCGATCATCAAGCACGCCAACCCGTGCGGCATCGCCGTGGGCGCCACCATCGAGCAGGCCTACGAGCGGGCCCACGCCACGGACCCGGTCAGTGCGTACGGCGGCATCATCGCGGCCAACCGCACCGTGACCGCGGCGATGGCCACGGCCGCCAAGCCGGTCTTCACCGAGGTCATCATCGCGCCGGACTACGAGCCCGAGGCGCTCGAGATCCTGACGGCGAAGAAGAACCTGCGGGTCCTGCGCCTCCCGGCGGACCTCGCGCGCTTCGCCGACCCCATCGAGACCCGGCCCATCAGCGGCGGCCTCCTCGTGCAGACCGTCGACAGGGTCGACGCGGTCGTGCGCGGTGACGACGACGCCGTGACCGGGGGCGACGATGCGGCGAACTGGCGCCTCGTGTCGGGCGAGGCCGCCGATGCCGCGACGCTGGCCGACCTGCAGTTCGCGTGGCGGGCGGTGCGCGCGGTCAAGTCGAACGCGATCCTGCTCGCCAAGGACGGCGCCGCGGTCGGCGTCGGGATGGGCCAGGTCAACCGCGTCGACTCCTGCTACCTCGCGGTGCGCCGCGCCGGCGAGGAGCGGGCGCGCGGCTCCGTCGCGGCGTCGGACGCGTTCTTCCCCTTCGCCGACGGGCTGCAGATCCTGCTCGATGCCGGGGTCCGCGCGGTCGTCGCGCCGGGCGGGTCGATCCGCGACGAGGAGGTCGTCGCCGCGGCCGAGGCCGCCGGCGTGACGATGTACTTCACCGGCACCCGCCACTTCGCCCACTGACCTTCGACCCGCAACACACCGAGCAGTCGCCAACGGCCGCGGGAGTACCCCGCGCGGGTTGGCGACTGCTCGGTGTGTTGCGTCGTCGGATGGTCAGCGGGTCCAGCGGTAGCCGGTGGGCGGGTCCTCGCCGAGGTCGACGATCGCCGCGACCGGGCCACCGCCGTCGGGTCCCTGGTGGGCGGCGGACACCGACACGAACACGGCGGGGTCGCCGGTGACCGACGCCGTCACCCCGCCGACCGCCGACTTGATCTGACGGTGCCAGTGCACGTCGGAGTCGTCGAGCATCGCGTTGCGGCGCCCGTGCACCTGGCCGTCCTGGCTCACCTCGCACTTGAGGAAGACGTTGACGAGACGACCCTGCAGGTCGGTCCAGTGCGGGCGCTCGGGCAGGTCGAGGCCGGCATCCTTGATCGCCGCCCAGATGCCGTCGGCGTCGAGGGCGTCCTGCATGACGGAGTGCCCGATGCGGTACCGGCCACCGACACCGCGCGCGTTGCCGACGACGACGACCTGTGCCTGGTCCAGCTCGACGCCCGAGCTGCACGAGGCCACGGACGAGAACAGCGACCGGTCGTGCATGACGTCGGCGTCGGTCGGCATCTCGATCTCGCCGAGGGCCACGGCGATGCCGAGGGCCGTCGTGCCGTTGGACAGGTCCATCGACTCGTGGGTGTGCTCGGTCCAGACCCCGTGGCCGCGCTCCTTGGCGTCGCGGATCGTGTGGATCGTGAGCAGCGGGGTCTTCGTCTGCACGTAGTGGACGTCGGCGGGGTCGGTGATGCCGGCACGCTCCATGGCGACCTTCACGGCGTCGGCGACCTTCGACACCATGGCGACGTAGCCGATCTCCTCCGGCTTGATCGGCTCGCTCATGGCGAACCCGACGGTGAGCCGCAGGTCGTCGGAGGCCTCGGCCTGCTCGGCCGGGACGGTCGCGAAGATCGTCGCGTGCGGGCTGATGACGCCGTCGGTGCCCCCGGACCACACGATCGGGACCTGCCTGACCTGGTCGGCCGGGGCGCCCTTGGCGACGAGCACCTCGCGGAAGGCCCGGTCGGCGATGATGCGCGTGTAGTCGTTCACGCCGCCGTTGCCCTCGGTCTTGCCGATGATGGCGACGACTCGGCTCGCCTCCATGACGCCGTCGTCGATGAGTGCGGCGAGCTCGGACGCGTCCGCGACGGAGTGGATCGGGACCTTGCGCACCTCGATGGCTTCAGGCACGGGGAATCACCTTTCTTCTCAATGGTTCTCGACGACGGTTCCGAACCGGCCCTCGACGGCGTCGGTGATCCGTGCGAGGTCGGTGATGACGCAGCGGCGGCCGCCGCTGCGGACGAAGCGCAGCGCGGCCTCGACCTTCGGCCCCATCGAGCCGGACGCGAAGTGCCCGGCCTCGGCGTACGCGGTGAGCTCCGCGGGCGTGACGCGTCCGATGGGGCGGGCGTCGCGCGTGCCCCAGCCGGCGACGGCGTGGTCGACGTCGGTGGCGATGACGAGGACCTGCGCGTCGAGGGCGTGGGCGAGCAGCGCCGCCGTGAGGTCCTTGTCGATGACCGCCTCGACGCCGCGGACGCGGCCGTCACCGCCGCGCACGACGGGGATGCCGCCTCCACCGGCCGCGACGACGACGTAGCCGGCGTCGAGGAGCGTGGCCACCGCTGGGGTCTCGAGCACCTCGAGCGGTTCGGGGGAGGCGACGACGCGCCGCCAGCCGCGCTCGCCGCGGTCCTCCCACGTCTCGCCGTGGTCGATGAGCGTCCGGGCCTGCTCACGTGGCAGGTAGCGCCCGACCGGCTTGGTCGGGCGCGCGAAGCCCGGGTCGCCGGCGTCGACGCGGGTGCGGGTGACAAGCGCCGCGACCGGCCGGTCGACGCCGCGGACGGCGAGCGAGGCCTCGAGCGTGTCGAGGACCGTGAAGCCGATGGTGCCTTGCGTCTGCGCCCCGCACCAGTCGAGGGGGACCGGCGGCACGACGTGGGCCGCGAGCGCGTTCTTGACGAGGAGGTTGCCGACCTGCGGCCCGTTGCCGTGGGTGATGACGACCTCGACTCCGCGGGCCACGAGGTCGGCCACGTGCTCCATCGCTGCCGCGATGGCCGAACGCTGGGCGTGCGGCGTGGCACTGCCGTCGGGCCCGGTCATCGCGTTCCCGCCGAGCGCGACGACGACCCGCAGCCGTGCGGCGCCGGCCGAGTCGCCCGGCCCGGCCGCGGCGGCTTCGGGCGGCGTCGGCTCCTCCATGCGGCGAGCCTAGGAGCGGGGGCCCGGGCACGCCTTGGCACGTCCTGCCAGAGGCACGCGTGCGGATTGGCACATCTGTGCCGTGCAAGGGGGCGGTCGCGGACCGCTCCGGCGCCTCCCACCGCGCGGGGTGGGCCGTGCCACGGCTGGGTCAGCGGCGATACAGTTTCGGGTAAAGGGGCAGTACCGGGCCGCCCCTCCGGCCCGGTGGGAAGGGGTCGCACATCGTGGGCGTCGGAGTCCTGCTCGCCGTTCTCGGCGCGATCCTCACCTTCGCCATCCGCGCGAACACGTCGGTCGTCAACCTGCCCGTCGTCGGGATCATCCTCATGATCGCCGGCGGGGGCCTCATCTGGCACGGCAGCAAGGGCACGCGCCGCAAGAGGATCGTGACGCGCGAGGAGCGCCCGGGCGGCTCGACGCTGCCGACGAGTACCGTGCGCCAGACGATCGAGGAGCGCGACGTCGACTAGGTGATGCGCGGTCGCCGGCGACGGACGCCGGCGTCAGAGCCAGTCGACGTCGGCCGCGGACCGTCCCGCGGCGAGCCGCGCGTAGCCGGGTCCGCGGTCGAAGAACGGCTCCGCGCCGCGGTCGGCGCGCCGCTGCTCGCGCAGGGCGTCGGACCCCGCGACGTCGACGACCGGATGGTCGCGGTCACCGGAGGCGACGACCCCGTAGTCGCGCAGGGCGCCCTCGAAGGAGACCTTGCCCCAGCGCAGGTCGCGCTCGACCTCGTCGTACGGCCGCTCGAGCGGGTCACCCCAACCGCCGCCACCGGTCGTGCGGATGCGGATGACCTGGCCGGCGCGGACCGGCTCGGCGTCGGCCAGGGCGTCGACGGTGCGCTCCTCGGGGCCGCCGAGGTCGACCGTCACCTCGAAGGGCCGGCCGGCCCGGCCGCCCTTGACCCCCCAGCAGGCGAGGATCGAGCGGTCCGCGATGGACATGAAGTGCGCGTCCTCGAGCATCCGGATGTGCTTCTCGTAGCCGAGGCCGCCGCGATGCCGGCCGGCGCCGCCCGAGTCGACCGCGAGGCCGAGCCGCTCCACGACGAAGGGGAACCGGCTCTCGGTGAACTCGGTGGGCAGGTTGCGGCTGTCGGGCACGACGTGGATCGTGTCCTCGCCGTCGGCGTAGTAGCGGCCGCCCGAGCCGCCGCCGAGCACCTCGCGCATGAGGTAGTCGTTGCCGTCGCGGTCCTTGCCGTACACGCCGGTGTAGCGGATCGTCTCCTGGTCGGCCGGCATCCGGCCGTCGACGGCCTTGGCGACCGCGCCGGCAAGGACGCCGAGCAGGCGCAGGATGACGAAGGTGCGGGCGTTCGTGGGGGCCGGGTAGATCGGCGTCAGCAGCGTCCCCTTGTCGGGGAAGCGCATCTCGATGAGGGGCACGACGCCCTCGTTGACGTCGAGCTCGGCCATCCGCTCGGGGGTGTCGGCGAGGTTGCGCAGGATCGGCGCCAGCCACTTCTTGAGGAAGTTGCCGCCGACGTAGTCGCCGCAGTGGTTGATCGGACCCTTGGCCTGCGGACCCGTGCCGGTGAAGTCGATGACGAGCCGTGGGCCGCCTTCGGGGTAGAGGTCGGAGCGGCCGGGGCCGCCCGTGGACTCCTTCGTCAGGGTGATCCGCTGCGTGTGGAGCATCGGCTCGTCGACGCCGTCGTGCTCGGCGTAGTCCTCCCAGACGTACGTGCCGTCGGGGATCTTGCCGAGGATCTCGCGGCGGTACGTCTCGGTCGTCCTGTCGAGGATGGCGTCGAACGCGGCCTCGATGCTGTCGCGGCCGTACCGCTGGAACAGCTCGGCCAGCCGGCGTGCGCCCATGAGGCAGGCCGAGCACTCGGCGTCGAGGTCGGCGGCGAGGCTGTCGGGCATCCGGCTGTTCCGGGTCATGATGCGCAGGGCTGCGTGGTTGGGGACGCCCTTGTCCCACAGCCTGATCGGCGGGACGGACAGGCCCTCCTCGAATACGGTCCGGGCGTTGCTCGGCATCGACCCGGGGACCGCCCCGCCGATGTCGTCGTGGTGGCCGAACGCCTGGACGAACGCGACGACGTCGCCGCCGGAGAAGACCGGGACCGTGACGCAGAGGTCGGGCAGGTGGCCGATGCCGCCCTCGGACTCGTAGACGTCGTTGTGGAAGAAGACGTCGCCCTCGCTCATCTGCTCGATCGGGAAGTCGCGGACGACCGGGTGGACGAGGGCGCTGTACGAGCGGCCGGTCAGCTTGCGCAGCTGCCGGTCGTGGATGCCCGCGCGGAAGTCGTGGGCGTCACGGATCATCGGGCTGCGGCTCGTGCGCGCGATCGCGGTCTCGACCTCCAGCTCGACGCTGGCCAGCGTGCCCTCGACGATCTCGACGAGGATCGGGTCGACGCTCGTGCCCTCCGGCGTCAACCGGTTGCCGTGCTCGTACGCCGTGGGCAGCCCCGCGGGGTTGACCGGGGCCGGTGACGCGTCGCTGGGGGAGCCCTGTCTCTTATACACATCTGACGCTGCCGACGACGGA
>NZ_JBPGXG010000104.1:0-17235 GCF_056755255.1 Monashia sp. HAY1-5C
GCAGCATCGACGTCCTGCGCACCGACGACGGCGAGGCCGTCTACCGCGCGTGCTCGACGCACCACCACCACCATCTCGTGTGCCGCGCCTGCGGGCGCACCGTCGAGGTGGAGGGACCGGCCGTCGAGAGGTGGGCCGAGAAGGTTGCGGGCGACCACGGCTTCACCGGTGTCACCCACACGCTCGAGATCTTCGGCACCTGCCCCGACTGCAGCCGCTCCTGAGACCCGCGTCGACCCCCGCGACGCCCGCACGGGCGAGCGGTCCCGGGCCCGGGCCAACCGGCCCGGTATGCCCCGACTCGCCATCTTGCCCACCGTGCGGGCGCGGCGGGACGCTTGCGAGACCGCCACCGGCGGTGGTGCGTCACCCGAGTCGTGCGAAGGAGAGTCCCATGCCCGTTCCCGGAAGGCACCGCCTCGTGGCGGTCACCGTCGCTGGCCTGCTGGCCCTGATGGGTCTGAACGCTCCCGCCCAGGCCGCCCACGAGGAGCCGCCGCCGATCGTGCTTCCGGGCGCGCAGTCCGCGGAAGGCATCGCCAGCGGCAGCGGGACGACGTTCTACGCCGGTGAGCTGTTCACCGGCGACATCTTCCGCGGTGACGTGCGGACCGGCACCGCATCGAGGTTCATCGACGCGCCCGCGGGGCGGATGGCCCTCGGGCTGCGGGTCGACCTGGCGCACCGGCTGCTCTTCGTCGCCGGCGGTTTCACCGGGCAGGCCTACGTGTACGACGTGGACACCGGCGCCTCGGTCGCCACGTACCAGCTGAGCACCACCACCTCGGTCATCAACGACGTCGCGTTGACGAAGACAGGTGCCTGGTTCACCGACTCGGCCCAGGCCAGGCTCTACTTCGTCCCGGTCAGCCCGAGCGGAGCCCTCGGCGCGGCTCGGACGCTCGACCTGCACGGTCCGGCCGCCGTCGTGCTCCCGGGCTTCAACAACAACGGCATCCAGGCGACTGCCGACGGCAGGACGCTCGTCGTCGCGCACAGCAACTCCGGAACGCTCATCACCGTGGATCCCGTCACCGGCCGGAGCGCGACGATCGCCGGGGTCAGCGTGCCGAACGTGGACGGCATCCTGCTCGAGGGACGGACCGTCTACGCCGTGCAGAACTTCTCCAACGAGGTCTCCGAGTTCCGCCTCTCCGGCGACCTGTCCTCGGGACGGCTGCTGCGCACGGTGACGAGCGACAGCTTCGAGATCCCGACGACCGTCGCGCGGTTCGGTGACCGGCTCGCGGTCGTCAACGCGAAGTTCGACACCGGGTTCCCGCCCACGGCGAGCACGTACGACGTCGTCCTCGTCGACCGCTGAGGCCTACCCCACCCGGCGCTCCGCTCCCGAGCCGCGCGCCTCGGGCGCGGTCGTCAGGACCGGGTGGGGGCGTCGACCGCGCCGCCGTACCGTCGGTCGCGGGCGACGTACTCCTCGACGGCGGCCCAGAGGTCGCGGCGGTCGTAGTCGGGCCACAGCCGGTTCTGGAACACCATCTCGGCGTACGCCGACTGCCACAGGAGGAAGTTGCTCGTGCGCTGCTCACCCGAGGAGCGCACGAACAGGTCGACGTCGGGCATCGTCGGCTCGTCGAGGTACCTCTTGATCGTCCTCTCGTCGACCGAGCCGGGCCGGAGGCGACCGTCCTTGACGTCGTGGGCGATCCGCTGGACGGCGTCGGCGATCTCGGCGCGACCGCCGTAGTTGACGCAGAAGTAGAGAGTCAGCCCGGTGTTGTGCTGCGTCAGCTCCTGGGCGACCTCGAGCTCCTTGATCACCGAGCGCCACAGTCGCGGCGCGCGCCCGACCCACCGCATCCGCACGCCCCACTCGTGCAGCTGGTCGCGGCGGCGGCGGATGACGTCGCGGTTGAAGCCCATGAGGAACCGCACCTCCTCGGGCGACCGGCGCCAGTTCTCCGTCGAGAAGGCGTACGCGGACAGGTGGGTGACCCCGACCTCGATGGCGCCCGCGACGACGTCGAGCAGCGACGCCTCTCCCGCCTCGTGGCCCTTGGTGCGCGGCAGCCCGCGCTGGTTGGCCCACCGGCCGTTGCCGTCCATGACGATCGCGACGTGTCCGGGCAGCGCACCGGCCGGGATGACCGGGGCGGTGGCTCCCGAGGGGTGCGGGAAGGGCCGGGCGTACGGGGTGGCGGCGGGCATGGCTCTCCGGTCGGTGGGAGGTGCGGTGGACGGATCGGCTTCGGGCTCAGGCGCGCTCGACGAGCCGTAGGGAGCGTAGCCCCCGCTCGATGTGCCACTGGAGGAACGCCGACACCATGCCGTTGCCCTGCCGGCGGTGGCGCGGGTCGCTCTCGTCGGCGAGGTCCCAGTCGCCCGAGAGCAGGGCAGCGAGCAGCTCGAACGTCTCCGGCGCGGGCGCCGTCGAGCCGGGCGGCCGGCACGAGGAGCACACCGCCCCACCCGCCTGGACGTTGAAGGCGCGGTGCGGTCCGTCGGCGCCGCAGCGCGCACAGTCGACGAAGCTCGGCGCCCAACCGGCGACGGCGAGGGAGCGCAGCAGGTACGCGTCGAGGACGAGGCCGGGCTCGTGGGTGCGCTCGGCCAGGGAGCGCAGCGCCCCGGCGAGGAGGAGGTACTGCTGGGTCTGGGGCTCGTGCTCCTCGGTCAGCTGCAGCGCCGTCTCGAGCATCGACGTCGCGCACGTGTAGGCCGTGTAGTCGCGGGCGATCGCGTCGCCGTACGGCGCGAGGGTCTCGACCTGGGTCACGGTGTCGAGGTTGCGGCCCTCGTAGCACTGGACGTCGACGACCATGCCCGGTTCGAGACGTGAGCCGAACCGGGACTTCGTCCGCCGGACGCCCTTGGCGACGGCCCGCACGCGCCCGCGGGTGCGGGTCAGCATCGTGATGATGCGGTCGGCCTCGCCCAGCTTGTGCGTGCGCAGGACGATCGCCTCGTCGCGGTAGAGGGGCATGGGCCCATTCTCCCCCGCGGCCGGCGTCACGACGCGCGCACGCGCCGCAGGCTCCTACGCCACCGCACCGGCGCCCGGGAAGGACGGCGGCACCGGCCGACGAGATCCGCGCGCAGTCTCGAACACGTGTTCGACCTGGTGCGTTACAGTGGCGGCATGGACCTCACCCTTCAGGGGTCGCTGCTCGACCTCACCGACGAGATGACGCTGCGCGACGTCGGCACCGGCCTGCGCCGCCACGCCCTGGCCCACGGGGCGTGGGTGGACGTACGGCCCGGCTGGCTGGCGGCGGGCGACGCGCTGTTCTCGGCCCTCCTGCACGACGTGCCCTGGCACGCCGAGCGGCGGCAGATGTACGACAACGTCGTGGACGTCCCGCGGCTCACGAAGTTCTACGCGGCCGGAGAACGCCTCCCGCACCCCCTGCTCGACCAGGCCCGCGACGCACTGAGCGCGCACTACGCGAGCGAGCTGGGCGAGCCGTTCGTCACGGCGGGGCTGTGCCTGTACCGCGACGGTCACGACAGCGTCGCCTGGCACGGTGACCGCATCGGGCGCTCCAGAGACAGCGACACGATGGTCGCGATCCTGTCGCTCGGGTCGCCGAGGGTGCTCGCCCTGCGCCCGCGCGACGGTGGTGCGATCCCCGGCACGACGCAGAAGAGCTTGCGCTACCCCTTGGGCCATGGTGACCTCGTGGTGATGGGCGGCTCCTGCCAGCGCACGTGGGACCATGCGGTCCCGAAGACGTCCGAGCCGATGGGGCCCCGCATCTCCGTCCAGTTCCGCGTCGCGGGAGTCCGCTGACCGCTCGCACGACCAAGGAGTCCGCATGCCCTCTGCCCCATCGGGTGCAGACCTTCCCTTCCTCGACCACCTCGCCGCCGAGTCGGCCCGTTTCCGCGAGGTCCTCGCCGGCGTACCGGCCGGGACCACCGTGCCGACGTGCCCGGACTGGGACGCCGACGACCTGCTGTGGCACCTCGCCGACGTCCAGTGGTTCTGGGGTGAGATCGCCGAGAACCGCCTGACGACGGCCGAGCAGGTCGAGGCGCACGGCGACGCGCGGCCGCCGCGACCGGAGGGCCGTGCCGCCCTCGTCGAGGCCTTCGACGCGTCGAGCGGCCGGCTGCACGAGCAGCTCTCGCAGCTCCCACCCGACACCGAGCTGTGGATGTGGGCCGACGAGCACACCGCCGGCTACATCCGCCGCAGGCAGGCCCACGAGGCCCTCGTGCACCGCCTCGACGCCGAGGCCACCGCGGGCATCGCGCCGGAGGACCGCGCCGCGATCGACGCCCGGCTCGCGGCCGACGGGGTCGACGAGGCCCTTCGCATCATGCGCGGCTACGAGCCCGAGCCGGGGCTCGAGCACGCGCCGCTCGGGGCGCCGGTCACCGTCGTCACCGTCGACACGATGCACACGTGGACCGTCACCCCGGTACGTGTCACCGGCACCTACGAGGGCCGCGACATCGACCTGCTGCGGTTCCTCGTCGCCGACGGGCCCACCATGGAGGCAGGCACGGACCTCTCGGACGGGTCGGACGCCTCGAAAGCGTCGTCGCCCCAGGTGTGCGGCACCGCCGCCGACCTCGACTGCTGGCTGTGGAACCGGCCGATGGCCGGCGGGCTGGCGCGTACCGGCGACCCGGACGCCCTGTCGGCGGTCGACGCGGTCGTGCGGGGCTCGATCGACTGACCGGACGCGTCAGCCCGCGGCGGACGCGGCGTCGGAACCACGCGGCCGGCGATGCCGCGTCCCGACGCCCGTCCGGGTCATCGCGGCGAGCGCGACGACGAGCGGTGCGAAGGTGAAGACGTAGCGGGACCGCCCCTGGAACAGCAGCGTGAACGCCGCGATGCCGAGCACGGCGAGGGCGACGAGCAGGACGTCGCGCCGGTAGGGAGCCCGCAGCAGTCCGACGCCCCCGACCAGCAGCACCGCCAGCCACAGCGCCTGGGTGAGGTCGACTCGCCACCCGTACGCGGTCCCGTGGAAACCGTTGAGCGAGTGGACGACTCCGACGACACCGTCCGCGTCGGCGAGCCTTCCGGGAAGCGAGTCCGCTCCCTCCCCCCAGGCCCAGAACATGCCGTCGCCCCAGTTCCAGGCCGCCTTCTCCGCGTAGAAGGCGAGCGTGCCCCCGGGCCCGCGCTCGGCCCAGCGGTCGGCGATGTAGGCGCGGGCGTAGTCGGTCATCTGCTGCGGGGAGCGCCCCTCGATGGCCTCGACCATCTCGCGCGAGTACGTGCCGTAGCTGACGACGCCGTCCGGGGCGACGTGCTCGCTCAGGCCGTTGGCCACCCACCACAGGACCGGAGGTGAGACGCCGGCGCGCACGCGACCGGTCTCGATGCCGGAGGCGGCCGCCGCCACGCCGGGCGCGGCGACGGCGACCGCGAGGAAGACGCCGACGGCGACGAGGCTCGCGGCGAGGGCGGTGACCCGGCCTCGGGGCGCGTGGTCGCCATCGAACACCGCCACGACGACGGTGAGCGCCGTCGCGATGACGGCGACCGCGGGCGTCGTCTTGATCGCGTAGGCGATCCCGTAGCAGACGGCGGCGCCCACCCACGTCAGCGCGCGAGCGGTGCGCGAGCCGGGCGACGCGCGGGGGGCGTCACGCACTCCGGGGAGCAGCGCGCGGCCGGCGAGGGCGACCCCGACCGCGAGGAACGGCATCGCGTAGTAGTCGGTGTAGGGCACGGCGAGCCACGGGCTCGTCCCGACGAGGACGAGCGTGCCCAGCTGGGCGGCGACCGCAGCGGCGGCACCACGAGCCCGACGCACCATGGCACCCACGGCCAGCAGCGTCACTGCGACGCAGGCCCCGTTCAGGGTGATGAGGACGGCATCGGGCGCGAGCCCGAGGAGCGAGCCGAGCTCGACGCCGCCGCGGTCGATCGCGAGGAGCGGGAGGTTGTTGGGGTAGAGCGAGAGGTAGTCGTAGCCGGCGTCGCCGAGCGGGCGACCGGCGTGCAGGTCGCGCGCGAGGTCGAGGGCGACGCGGGCGTCCCAGCCGTAGTCGTAGCGTCCCGCGAGCCCCACGAGCGTCGCGACGACCCCACCGGCCGCGGAGACGACGGGGACGACCCATCGGCCGTGGACCCACCGCGGCGCGCGGACGAACGTCGCGAGCACCAGCAGCAGGACGCAGGCCGGCACGACGACGTACCAGCGGTGCGGGGTGTTGACGGCGCGCGGAGCGAGCAGCCCGACGAGGGCGACCGCGAGCAGGCCGGCGCCGACGAGCCGGAGCAGCGTCCGGCCGAGGGCGGAGTCCATGGGCCCAGAACCTACCGGAGCGCCGGGTCGGCGCCGGCCCGGGGCACGGGGCCCCGGGCCGTCGCGGAACGGGCTCGGCAGGTCAGGCGCCGGGGACCGAGGTGGCGGCGGCCGCGTCGCGCTCGGCGCGGTTGACGGCCGACACGATGGCCTTGATGGACGCGGTGACGATCGAGGAGTCGACGCCGACACCCCAGAGGACGCGGTCGCCGACGGCGCACTCGACGTAGGCGGCGGCCCGGGCGTCGCCACCGGCGGACAGCGCGTGCTCGGCGTAGTCGAGGACGCGGACGTCGGGCGTGCCCTCGATGGTGCCCAGGGCCGCGACGAACGCGGCGATGGGTCCGTTGCCGGTGCCGCTCACCGTCACCGGCTCGCCACGGTCGGTGACGGTCGCCTCGATGGTGCTCGCACCGTCGACGGTCGAGTCCGTGACGACGTTGACGAGGTCGAACCGGCCCCACGGAGCAGCCGGGTTCGGCAGGTACTCGTCCTGGAACCGAGCCCACAGCGCCGCCGGCGAGACCTCGCCGCCGTCCTGGTCGACGCCTCGCTGGACGACGCCGGAGAACTCGATCTGCAGGCGCCGCGGCAGGTCCATCTGGTGCTCGGACTTCATGATGTAGGACACGCCGCCCTTGCCGGACTGGCTGTTGACGCGGACGACCGCCTCGTAGGACCGGCCGAGGTCGTGCGGGTCGATCGGCAGGTAGGGGACGCCCCAGACGAGGTCGTCGACGCTCGTGCCCTTCTCCTTCGCCTCGGAGGCCATGGCCTCGAAGCCCTTCTTGATGGCGTCCTGGTGCGACCCGGAGAAGGCCGTGAAGACGAGGTCGCCGCCGTAGGGGTGCCGCTCGCCCACCGGCAGCTGGTTGCAGTACTCGACGGTGCGGCGCACCTCGTCGATGTCGCTGAAGTCGATCTGGGGGTCGATGCCCTGGCTGAACAGGTTCATCCCGAGCGTCACGAGGCAGACGTTGCCGGTGCGCTCACCGTTGCCGAAGAGGCAGCCCTCGATGCGGTCCGCGCCGGCCAGGTAGCCCAGCTCGGCCGCCGCGACGCCGGTGCCCCGGTCGTTGTGGGGATGCAGGCTGACGACGACCGACTCACGCCGCTCGATGTGGCGGATCATCCACTCGATGGAGTCGGCGTACACGTTGGGCGTGGCCATCTCGACGGTCGCCGGAAGGTTGACGATCATCTTGTGGTCCGGCGTCGGGTCGATGACGTCGATGACGGCGTTGCAGATGCGCATCGCGAACTCGAGCTCGGTGCCGGTGTAGGACTCGGGCGAGTACTCGTAGTAGATCGTCGTGTCGGGGACGGTCTCCTCGAGCTTGCGGCACAGGCGTGCGGCCTGGACCGCGATGTCGATGATGCCGTCCTGGTCGAGGCCGAAGACGACGCGACGCTGGAGCACGGACGTCGAGTTGTAGAAGTGGACGATGGCCTGCTTGGCGCCGGCGATGGCGTCGTAGGTGCGCTCGATGAGGTGGTCCCGGCACTGTGTCAGCACCTGGATCGTCACGTCGTCGGGGATGTGGCCGCCCTGGATCAGCTCGCGGACGAAGTCGAAGTCGGTCTGGCTCGCCGACGGGAAGCCGACCTCGATCTCCTTGTAGCCCATCTTCACGAGCAGCTGGAACATGCGCAGCTTGCGCTCGGTGTTCATCGGGTCGATGAGGGCCTGGTTGCCGTCGCGAAGGTCGACGGCGCACCAGCGCGGGGCCTGCTCGATGCGTTTGCCGGGCCAGGTGCGGTCCGGGAGCTCGAAGGGGAGCTGCTCGTGGAACGGGACGTACTTCTGGAACGGCATTCCCGACGTCTGCTGGGGGTGGATCATCGCGTCACTCTCTTCGTCTGCGTTTCGCTCGGTGTCCGGCCGGACACGGGAAACTCCGCGACGAGGAGGGCCGGGATCAGGCCTCGTCGCGGCAGAGAAGGAGGAGGCTCACCGCACGCACGGCATTACGGTATGCCGGTCGACGCGCCCGCGTCCACCCCTCGGGAACGCTGCCCGCATCCTGAGACCCGGCTCTCGAGCCGCGGTCGGCGTCGCTCGGACCGCTCAGCGGTACGCCGGACGGATCCATCGCACGTACGAGACGGTCCGCAGCGCCCACCCCTGGGCGAGCCAGACGACGGCCAGGAGGACGGCGCCCTCGACGAGGGTGCCGGCCGGCGGGAGGTCGCGGATGACCGGCACGAGCGATGAGGTGATGCCGAGGACGACGGCCGCGAGGAGGACCACCAGCGCGACCGCGGTGGTCACGCGACGTCGGACCCGGAGGTCATGCTCGAAGGACCTGCGGCGCAAGGCGATCGCGTCGTCAAGGCCTCCCAGCGGCGTGGCGGCGGAGCCACGTTCGGTGACATGCGCCCGGTGGGCCCGCGGAGCTCTCCACGAGCATGCCGTCGTCGAGGACGCTCGCGAACCGGACGGCGGGCTCACCCAGAACCAGGACACGAACGCGCTCGTCGTCCCGTCGGCGGACACGAGGACCGTCGCGACGTCGGGCAGGTGAGCCGCGAACTCCGACCGCGCCGGCTCTGCGTACCCGGCCACGATCCGCTGCAGGGCTCGCTCGGGCAGCTCGAGCGCGTAGCGGCCGAGCGGACGCCAGCCGGCCTCCTCGAACGCCGCCACGACCTCCGGAAAGGGCGCGACGAGGTCGGAACGGTCCGTGACGTCCGTGTAGGTGTACTGCACCCGCGGCTCCCCCCGACGTGCCGGGCCCATCAGCCGGCGGGACGACGCTAAGGGGTGGGCGAGGCGAACGGGTCCGGATCCTCGAAACCCGGGCCCTCGGGAGCCGGTGCCCACGCACCCATCCCGTGCTCAGCGGCCGTGCTGCCGCGGGTGCCCGGTGGGTCGCTCACCCCGAAGCTCATGTCGTCGCGGTCGGACCCGACTGCAGCCCAGCCGGTCTCGAAACCCGCGGGCAAGGGCCCCGCCGCGCCCGCGACGCGCTGTGCACGGGCGTCGTCGGGCCCGAGCCCGAGCGACCGCCAGACCCGGGCTTCCGACGCGACGACGTCGAGGTCGGTCCACTCGCGCGCCTCGGCGGCCGAGAAGCCGGCGGCAACCCAACGGTGACGTCGCGAGGGGTCGATGCCGGCCGCGTCGAACGCGATCGCCTCGTCCGGCGTCAGGGTCGGGTCGGCCACGACGAGGCAGTGCGCCGTCCGCGCGTCGAAACCGGCGTCCCGCCAGCGGGTCGCCCGGGGTAGGTCGTTGGCCTCCCACACGGCGATGTCGCTCGCTGCGAACCCGGCCTGCAGCCAGGGCACGATCTCTGCCGGCCTCCGCTCGTACATCACGGACATCAACCGCCCGACCGGCGCGTCGGCCGGCAGTCCGGTCGCTCGCCACTCCCGGACTCGATCCACGACGTCCTCGCGGGGGTCGTTGCCGAGGCTGACCGTGCGGCACCAGTCGGCGACCTTCTCGACGGGTAGGCCGGCGCCACCATCATCGACCGAACGGGTGAGCACGTCCAGATCTGCGGGTCCGAGGCCGAGGTCGATCCAGCGATCGACGTCCGCCCCGAGGTGACCGTCGGCGAGCCAGGCCCTCGCGGCCTCGGCACGCGGCCCGTGCCACCGGTCCCAGGCCTGCTCCTCCGTGCCGGCGAGAACACGCTGGGCCGCCCTCATCGTGCCGACGGCGTCCCAGCCCAGGTGGTCCTCGTCGCGCACCTGCCTGACGAGCCGCAGCAGCCCGCCGATCCGCAGGCTCGGCCACGGCGAGCGCAACAGCCAGAGCCGGTTCGCCGGCGGAGGCGGCAGCCCCACCGTCCTCGCGAGGCGTGCGACCTCCCAACGCCCACGGGCCCGGCTGCGCATGTCAGGCTCGATGAACGCCTCGTCCTGCCCGTAGGACACGACGCAAAGCTCCGGCACCCGGTCGACGAGCCAGCAGCGCTCCCGGCGTGGCCAGATCGCGGGCAGCAGGTCGCAGGCGTCGCCGAACCGACCCGATGACACGGGAGCCCAGCCCTCCCTGGCGAGAGCCCGGACCTCGAGGAGGTCGTTGCCTCCGGGCCACGAGTCGGGGCCTCCCTCCGGCGCCCTGACCCGGTCACCGTTCTCGAACGCCGCGACGATGTCTGCGAGAACCGGCGGCAGCGGTGGGAGGTCGGCGTCCGAGACGACCGGTGGGTCGTTGCGACCCCAGGGGTCACTCGACTCGAGCAGTGGGTCCCCGCTCATGACGAGGGTGACGCGGAGTCGTCCTCCTGCTCGCCGGACGGGGCGGGCCGGTCTCGAACATCCGCGATCTGCTCCTCGGGACGTGGCGGGACGTTCTGGTCCTCCTCGAGCACCTCGAGCTCGTGGTCGTGCGCCGGCATCTCGGACATGTCGCCTCCTCGTCACCTCCAGCCTAGGCCCGACGGCGGGGACGTGCCGCGAAACGTCGGCTGGTACCGCTCGTGTCTCCTGGTCAGCGGTGGGCCGCCGACGAGCAGACGCAGCGCTCACGAGGAGACGCCGCGGCGACGATCGACCCCGTCAGAAACCCAGGCGCTGCAGCTGCTTGGGGTCGCGCTGCCAGTCCTTCGCGACCTTGACGTGCAGGTCGAGGAAGACCTTCTGCCCGAGCAGCGCCTCGATCCCCTTGCGGGCGTTGGTGCCGACCTCGCGCAGCCGCGATCCCCCGCGACCGATGACGATGGCCTTCTGGCTCGGCCGCTCGACGAAGACGTTGACGCGCACGTCGAGCAGCGGGTTGTCCTCGGGGCGGTCCTCGCGTGGCACCATCTCCTCCACGACGACGGCCAGTGAGTGCGGCAGCTCGTCGCGGACGCCCTCGAGCGCCGCCTCGCGCACGAGCTCGGCGATCATGACCGCCTCGGGCTCGTCGGTGAGGACACCGTCGGGGTAGAGCTGCGGCGACTCGGGCAGGTAGGACGCGAGGAGGTCACGGACCTCGACCACCTGCTCGCCGGACACCGCGGAGCACGGGATGATGGCGTCCCACTCCCCCAGCCGGTCGATGGCGATGAGGTGCTCGGCCAGGCGGTCGCGGTCGACGGCGTCGGCCTTGGTCGCGATGGCGACGACGGGCCGGCGGCGCACCGAGCGCAGCTCGGTGAGCTCGTTGGCGATGAACGCGTCACCCGGTCCGGGACGCTGGTCCGCCGGCAGGCAGAAGCCGACGACGTCCACCTCGAGGAGCGTCTCGCGGACGAGGTCGTTGAGGCGCTCACCGAGGAGCGTGCGCGGCTTGTGCAGGCCCGGGGTGTCGACGAGGATCAGCTGCGCCTCGGGCGTCGTGGCGACGCCGCGGATCGTGTGCCGCGTCGTTTGCGGCTTCGAGCTCGTGATGGCGACCTTCTGGCCGACGAGCGCGTTGGTCAGCGTCGACTTGCCGGCGTTGGGCCGGCCCACCAGACACGCGAACCCGGCCCGGTAGGGCGCCTGCCCGCCGGTGCTGTCAGTGCCCGCTCGCGTGGCCATGGGCGTCCTCCGTCTCGCTCGTCTCGCCGTCAGTGTCCTCCACCTGCGCCCGGTGCACGATGACCGACGCGACGCGGTGGCGGCGCCCGGCCATCCGCTCGGCCGTCAGCTCGAGCCCCGCGACCCGGCCGGACGAGCCGACGATCGGGACGCGGCCGATGACCTTGGTGAGCAGGCCGCCCACGGTGTCGACGTCCTCCTCGTCGATGGTGACGTCGAACAGCTCGGCGAGGTCGTCGATGTCCATGGACGCCGGGACGCGCAGCGTCCCGTTCTCCAGCTGCTCCACGCCGGGGGCCTCGCGGTCGTGCTCGTCGGCGATCTCGCCGACGATCTCCTCGATGATGTCCTCGATCGTGACGAGGCCCGCGGTGCCGCCGTACTCGTCGACGACGATGGCGAAGTGGTTCTGCTCCTGCTGCATCTCGCGCAGGAGGTCGTCGACCGGCTTGCTCTCGGGCACGAAGTGCATGGGTCGCATCACCTCGGTCGCCAGGTGCTTGGCGTCCTCCGGGGCGGCCGTGAGTCGACGGGCGACGTCCTTGAAGTAGAGCAGGCCGCGCACGTCGTCGCTGTCCTCCCCGATCACCGGGATGCGGGAGAAGCCGGAGCGCAGGAACAGCGACATGGCGCCGCGCAGCGTCTTGTCGGCGTCGATCGTCACCATGTCGGTGCGCGGGACCATGACCTCGCGGGCCACGGTGTCACCGAGCTCGAAGACCGAGTGGATCATCTCCCGCTCGTCCTCCTCGATGACGTCGGACTCCCCGGCGATGTCGACGAGGTCGCGCAGCTCGGACTCGGTCTGGAAGGGCCCGTCGGAGTACCCCTTGCCCGGGGTCACGGCGTTGCCGAGCACCACGAGCAGCTTGGCGACCGGACCGAGGACCCGGCGCAGGCCGACGGCGAAGGGCGCGCTCCAGAGGGCGACGGTGTCGTAGTTGCGCCGCCCCAGCGTGCGCGGGGACACCCCGACGACGACGAACGAGACGACCGCCATGATGGCGATGCTGATGAGCGCCCGGCTCCACGTCGAGGCGACCTGTCCGGCGACGGCGAGCGTGACGAGCACGGCCGTCGTCGCCTCCGCGACGACGCGCAGGAACGCGATGACGGCCAGGTAGGCGGGCGAGTCGGCGACGACGGTCAGCAGGGACTTGGCACCCGAGCGACCCTCGTCCCAGAGCTCCTGGGCGCGCACCCGGGACATCCGGAAGATCGCGGCCTCGGCGGCGGACAGGACGAACGCGACGACGATGCTGATCAGCGCCGGCAGGACGAGCTGCGGTAGCACGGGGGACCTCAGGCGCTGGGACGGTTGCGCGTGGCGAGGAACGTCAGCAGCAGCTGGCGCTGCAGCTCGAACATCTCGCGCTCCTCGTCCGGCTCGGCGTGGTCGTAGCCGAGCAGGTGCAGGATGCCGTGCGTCGTCAGCAGGAGCATCTCCTCGATGGGCGCGTGCCCGGCCTCGACGGCCTGTTTCGTGGCGACCGACGGGCACAGCACGATGTCGCCGAGCGTGCCCTCCTCCGGTTCCTGGCCCTCGCGGCCCGGCCGAAGCTCGTCCATCGGGAAGCTCATGACGTCGGTCGGGCCGGGCAGGTCCATCCACTGCACGTGGAGGACCTCCATGGCGTCCTCGTCGACGAGCTTGATGCACAGGTCGGCCTGCGGGTGCACGCGCATCTGCTCCATGACGTACGTCGCGCACGCGAGCAGCTCGAGCTCGTCGACCGCCGCGTCGGTCTCGTTGAGGACGTCGATGCTCACGCGCCCGCCTCCCGGGCCTCGCCGCCACGCTCCCCCTGGGGGCGCCGGCGGCGCTCCTCACCACGGTGGACGCCGCCGCGGGGTTCGGACCGACGCTGCTCCCGTCGCTCCTGGCGCCGCCGTTCCTCGCGCGAGGCACTGCGGTCGTAGGCGTCGACGATGGCGCTGACGAGCCGGTGGCGCACGACGTCGTGGGAGGTCAGCTCGGCGAAGTGGATGTCCTCGACGCCGTCGAGGATGTCGCGCACGACGGTCAGCCCCGACCGCGTGCCGTCGGGCAGGTCGACCTGGGTGATGTCGCCGGTGACGACCATCTTCGAGCCGAAGCCCAGACGCGTGAGGAACATCTTCATCTGCTCGCTCGAGGTGTTCTGGGCCTCGTCGAGGATGATGAACGCGTCGTTGAGCGACCGACCCCGCATGTAG
Organism: Monashia sp. HAY1-5C; assembly: GCF_056755255.1. Lineage (NCBI taxonomy): Bacteria > Bacillati > Actinomycetota > Actinomycetes > Micrococcales > Intrasporangiaceae > Intrasporangium > Monashia sp. HAY1-5C. Next base: position 13,890 of record NZ_JBPGXG010000104.1, read on the forward strand.
GCCAGCGGGGCGACCTCGATGGTGCCGGACGCCATGAGCTTGGGGATGGTCTCGGGAGAGACCATGTCGTGCAGCGCGTCGTAGAGCGGCCGCAGGTACGGGTCGATCTTGTCGTTGAGCGTCCCCGGCAGGAAGCCGAGGCGCTCGCCGGCCTCGACGGCCGGGCGGGTCAGGATGATGCGGTTGACCTGCTTGGCCTGCAGGGCCGCGACGGCCTTGGCCATCGCGAGGTAGGTCTTGCCGGTGCCTGCGGGACCGATGCCGAAGACGATGGTGTGCTCGTCGATGGCGTCGACGTAGCGCTTCTGGTTCAGGGTCTTGGGGCGGATGGTGCGGCCGCGGTTGCTGATGATGTTCATCGTCAGGACGTCGGCGGGCCGCTCGGTGGTCTGGCTGCGCAGCATGCCGATCGAGCGCTCGACGGCGTCGCGGTTGAGCGGCTGCCCGGTGGCCACGATGGTGAGCAGCTCGTCGAGCAGGCCGTCGATGATGTCCAGCTCGCCGGCCGGGCCGGTGAAGGTCATCTCGTTGCCGCGGACGTGCGTGTCGACGAGGGGGAACTGCCGCTCCATGGTGCGCAGCAGCTCGTCGCGCGGGCCGAGGAGGGTGACCATCTCGACCGGGGGCGGGATCTCGCGCGTCAGGACCGGACTGTCCGGCGCGCGGCCGCCGTCCGCGGCACCGCTGCTGCGGGCCGGGCCCGTGGGCTCGATGGGGTCTGGGCTGTCGGGCTCGTGGCCGCGTGGCGATGGGTCGTTCATCTTGCCCACGAGTCTACGTGGGAGCGCCGGATGACCTCACCACGAAATCGGCGAGGTCCTTGCTCTGCTGCAGCCTCGAGGGCTCGTGCACGTACATCATGTGGCCGGCCTCGTAGTACGCGTGCTCGACGTCGGCGGCGAGCCGCTCCGGCGGCAGCTGGAGGTGGGCGATGACGTCTTCGGCCGCGAAGTGCGGGGTGGCGCCGTCGTAGTAGCCGTACGCGACGTGGACGCGCAGGTGCGGGTTCTGGCGCATCGCCCGCTCGAGCAGCGGCGAGACGTCGACGGGCCGGCCCTCGAACTCCTTGTAGCTCCAGGGGTGCACGAGCCGGCTGATCTGCTCGTAGTGCAGGTCGCTCTCGTAGCCGAGCTCGTCGCGGACGTAGTGGTTCCACACGGCCGAGTACGGGCCGGCGATGGCGTCGTGGGACGGGTCGGCGTCCATGTTCTCGGCGATCGCCGCCGCCGCGGGGCCGGTGAACCGGGCGTCGAGGCGTCCGACGGACAGCCGCCGGTCGCGCAGCAGCTCGGTGAAGTACCGCCAGTGCTCGATGCGCAGGTCGGCGCGGTCCACGTAGTCCTCGGACAGCCCGGACAGGCGGGCGACGGTGGCCACGGCGTCGGCCCGCTCGGGCGCGGTCAGGCGCGAGCCGCGGGCGAGCACCCGGGGGTACTCACCCGACGCGTACGCCTCCGCCTCCCCGACGACCGTGCGCAGCGACCGGCGGCCGTGCTTGCCGTGGTAGTGCGCCACCGCCGCATACGTGGGCAGGTAGAGCGCGTGCGCGCGGTCGTTGCGCTGGTTCTCGAAGTCGATCGAGCCGAGGTCGAGGACGCTGGAGATGAGGATCAGCCCGTTGAGGTACATGCCGTAGCGGCTCTGCAGGTGCTCGGCGAGGGCTGCGCCGCGGAGCGTGCCGTACGACTCGCCCGCGACGAACTTCGGCGACATCCACCGCTTGTGGCGCGAGGTCCACAGCCGGATCAGCTCGCCGACGGACTCGATGTCCTTGCGGTAGCCGTGGTACTCACCGGGCTTGCCGCCCTCGACGGCACGCGAGTAGCCGGTCGACATCGGGTCGATGAACACGAGGTCGCTGACGGCGAGGAGCGACTCGGGGTTCTCGACGAGGTCGTACGGCGGCGGGGCCAGCGCGCCGACGTCGCCCATGACGAGCCGGCGGGGCCCGAGCAGGCCCAGGTGCAGCCAGACGCTCGAGCTGCCGGGGCCACCGTTGAACGCGAAGGTGACCGGCCGGGTCCGCGGGTCGGCGTCGTCGAGGGTGTACGTCGTCATCGACAGCTCGGCGCGGGGCGTGTGACCGCCGAACGTTCCGTCCTTGTGCTCCTCCTCGCGCAGGACGACGCGTCCGGTCACCGCCGTGTACCGGAGCCGCCGGCGCCCGACGCGCAGCGTGTGCTGGGTCGTCACGAGGTCGTCGGTCGGCGTGGCCGTCCCGGGGCCCTTGCCCGAGGACGCGTCGGCGCCGGTGGTCGTGTCGGCCGGCGCGGACGCGCCGGCTCTCGGCGCGCGGCTGGCGTCGGCCTCGCCCTCGTCCGTGGCCGGCGACAGGGGCTGGTCGCTCACACCATGCCCTTCTCGGTGAAGGCGGCACCGCCGAGGAGGTGCACGTGCGCGTGGAAGATCGTCTGGCCGGCGCCCCGCCCGGTGTTGGCGATGAGCCGGTGCGCCCCACCGACGCCCTCGGCCTCGGCGACCTGCTGGGCGAGCCGGAAGACGTCGGCGAGGTCGTCGGCGTCGGCGACCGCGAGCGCACCCACGGTCGGCTCGTGCCGGCGCGGCACGACGAGCACGTGGACCGGCGCCGCGGGGCTGATGTCGCGGAACGCGACGGACCGCTCCGACTCGGCCACCCGGTCGGAGGGGACGTCGCCGGCGACGATCCTGCAGAAGAGGCAGTCGGTCGGGGTCTGCGCGGTCATGAAGGCACCTTAGGTGTGTCAACCCCGGCGTGCACCTGTGCGTCTCCTTGCCGTGAGAACGTTGCGTATGCCGTCGGAACGGGTCGACCGCCCGGCCGGCCCGGGTGACCGGGACGACCGCGTCGGGTCGGCGCCGTGGCGAGCGGGTGGCGGCCCGACGCACCAGACGGCCCATACGCACCAGACCGGCCAGCGTGACCTGCCCGTCGACCCCGACGTCGCCGTCACCGAGCTCTACCACGCGCACTGGGACCGGCTGGTACGGCTCGGCTGGCTGCTGCTGCGCGACCAGGCGGCCGCGGAGGACGTCGTCCAGGACGCCTTCGTCGCGACGCACCGGCAGTGGTCCTCGATCCGCGACTCGGGGCGCGTCGTCGCCTACCTGCAGACCGCGGTCGTCAACGGGTGCCGGTCCGTGCAGCGGCACGCGGTCGTCGTCGACCGGCACACCGCGCGCGAGGCCGGCGCCGCCGACGCGCCAGGGCGCGGCTGGGTGGGCAGCGCCGAGTCCCACGCCCTGCACGCCGTCGGACGCGACGCCATGGTCGACGCCCTGCGCGAGCTGCCCGAGCGGCAGCGCGAGGTCCTCGTGCTGCGCTACTACGCCGACCTGTCCGAGGCGCAGATCGCCCGGGCCCTCG
>NZ_JBPGXG010000105.1:0-16998 GCF_056755255.1 Monashia sp. HAY1-5C
TCCGTCGTCGGCAGCGTCAGATGTGTATAAGAGACAGGCGCTCGATGCGCTTGGTGACCGCCTGCTCGGGGGTCAGCGGCAGGACCCGCTGGACGAAGATGCCGGGCAGGTGGACCGCGTCGGGGTCGAGCTCGCCCGGCTCGACGAGCTGCTCGACCTCCGCGACGGTGACGCGTCCGGCCATGGCGCACAGCGGGTTGAAGTTGCGGGCCGACTCGTGGAAGACGAGGTTGCCGTGCCGGTCGCCCTTCGCGGCGCGAACGAGGCCGAAGTCGGTCGTGATGGCCTGCTCGAGGACGAACGTCTTCGTCTCGCCCATCCACTCGAAGTCCTGGGTCTGCTTCGGCGGCGAGGAGACGGCCACGGCGCCGTCGGCGTCGTAGCGCCACGGCAGACCGCCCTCGGCGATCTGGGTGCCGACCCCGGTCATCGTGAAGAACGCCGCGATCCCGGAGCCACCCGCGCGCAGGCGCTCGGCCAGGGTGCCCTGGGGCGTCAGCTCCACCTCCAGCTCGCCGGACAGGTACTGCCGCTCGAACTCCTTGTTCTCACCGACGTACGAGCTGACCATCCGGCGGATCCGCTTGTCCCGCAGCAGGATTCCCAGGCCCCAGTCGTCGACGCCGCAGTTGTTCGACACGGCCTCGAGGTCGGTCAGGCCGGCGTCGTGGATGGCTGCGATGAGCACGGAGGGGATGCCACAGAGGCCGAAACCGCCGACCGACAGCGACATGCCGTCGCGGATCCCGGCGATGGCCTCCTGGGGGGTGGAGACGACTTTGTCCATGGGTCGGACTCTATCCGCGTCGGCGGCCGCCGCGGCCGTGGGGGCGACCCACACGAGGGCCGGAGGTGGTGGGTTGCGGGCACGTGCGCGGACGAGGGGAGACGGCCGCGAATTCCAGTCCTGTAATTCCGGCGAACCCGTTGTGGACCATGTGACGGGAGTGCATAAATGGTGCCGAAGGAGTACACGGGGCGGGAGTGGTGTCGCGGGAGGGCGACGCCGCCCCCGGCCCGGCGCAAGAGGCCACCGAGGCCACGGAGGAGCCACCATGACGACCCACGCCGCAGCGCCCCGACAGCCCCATGCCGGTGTCGCGCGCGTCGAGGTCGGCACCGCGTACACCGCGTACAAGGACCTGACGCTGGGCCTGGGCGCGCGCGGGGCCGTCGTGCGGGTCCTGCAGCGGGCCCTCGGCGGCGTCCCCGTCGACGGCGTCTTCGGGCCGGTGACCCGCGACCGCGTCCTCGCCCTCCAGCGCTCCCGCGCGCTGCCCCAGACGGGCGTCGTCACCCCCGACGTGTGGGACGTGCTCGAGGCCCGCGACTTCCCGTTCGTCGGCAGCCGCTCCACGGTGCTGCGCGTCGGTGACGCGGGCCCGCAGGTCCTCGCCGTCCAGCGGCTCCTCGGCGTGCCGGCCACCGGCGTCTTCGACCGCGCGACGCGGGAGGCCGTCAAGGCCGCCCAGGCGAGGGCGGGGCTGGCCAGCACGGGGGTCGTCGCGTCCCGGACGTGGACCCTGTTCGACCGCCTCTCCGCCTGACGGTCGCGCAGCCACCGTCCGGCGAGGGTCAGGCCGGGGCGTCCACCGTGACACCCTCGGACGCGTGCCGTCCCGGACTCGGGTCGGCGCCCGACCCGCGCTCCAGGACGACCGAGCCGTCGGCGGCCCACGCCGCGAGGCACCGGCGCAGCACGACGTCGAGCGGCCCGCGGAGCGCCACGCGGGGCTGCCCGCCCCACGCGGGGTCGGGCACGACGACCTCGCCGTAGGTCAGCGTCCCCGAGCCCGTCGCGAGCGCGACGTCCGAAGGCTCGGGGTCGGCGAGCGGCGCGAAGACGTCACCGTGCGTGGACAGCTCGCGCGCCTCGTCGACCGCTGCGGTGGCCTCGCCGGCCTCGGGGTGGCTGCGGGCCAGGGCCGGCAGGGCGACGAGCACGGCGTCGCGGCCGTGGGCGGCCGCCGCCTGCGCCGACGCGGTGACGAGCACGTCCGCCCCGGTCGCGGCGTCACCGACGACGACCTCCGCGCCGACCGACCAGGCGGCGAGGGCCCAGTAGAGGGCGCGCCAGTGCGTCGGCAGGTCGAGCCCGACGGTCGTTCCGGGCTCGGCGGACAGGTCGTCCTGCAGGAGGTTGGCCGCCTTGGCCACCCAGTTGCCCAGGACGCGGGCCGACAGCTCGATACGCTCGCCGGCGGTGGGGCCGGGCTCGTCGTCGTACCACGTCAGGCGCGGACGCGTCGCGTCGGCGGCGAAGAGGCGGGCCAGCACGTCGGCAGGCAGCAGCGGGGACGGCATGGCGGCTCAGCCGTTCGACGCGCCCTCGACCGTGGTGCCCGGCGGGGGCTCGGTCAGGGGATCATCGTCCTTGAGGGCCTTGAAGAGGGCCTTGGCCTTGTCGGTGTCCCACTTGACGGCGAGCGCGCCGCCCGGCGTCCGGTAGGACAGGTCGGAGGTCGGGACGCTGAGCGACAGGCCCTGGTCGGCGCTCACCGCCCGCATCGCCCGGAGCACGCGGAAGGCGTCGAGCAGACCCGTCTGCTCACCGACGGCCAGACCCGCCGCGGACGCGTCCGCCGTCTGCTTGTAGCGCCACGGGACGAGGACGGTGGCCGGGGTGGCGACCTTCTTCATGAGCGCGCCGAGGAACTGGCGCTGTCGGGCGGCGCGGCCGATGTCGCCCATCGGGTCCTCGTACCGCGAGCGGACGTAGCCGAGCGCGTTGCCGCCGTCGAGGGTCTGGCAGCCCTTCTTGAGGTCGATGCCGGCCTTCTTGTCCTTCATGTCGCGCGGCACGCAGATGTCGACGCCGTCCACGGCGTCGACGAGGCCCGCGAAGCCGCCGAACCCGATCTCGAGGTAGCCGTCGACGTGGACACCGGTGACGGTCTCTACGGTCTCGGTGAGCAGCTTCGGGCCGCCCATGGCGAAAGCCGCGTTGATCTTGTTCGACCCGTGACCGGGGATCGGTACCCACGAGTCGCGCGGCAGGGACACCATGACCGGCTTGCCGCCGCTGTCTGAGACGTGCACGAGCATGATCGTGTCGGTGCGCTGGCCCTCGGCGTTGCCGGTGGCGTACTTCTTCTTCTGCTCCTTGGTCAGCCCGGCGCGGCTGTCGGAGCCGACGAGGAGGTAGTTGTAGCCGGAGGTGTCGACGGGACGTTCGCCGGCGGGGACGTTGTCGACCCGGGCGACGCTGTCCCACGCCTGGACCGGCACCCAGACGAGGAAGGCGAGCCACGCGAGCACGACGAGCCCGACGACGAGCAGCGCGACGCGGCCCTTGCGCCAGCGGTAGCCGGGCTCGCGCGGCGCCCGCTCAGGCTGTTCCCGGTCACGCGCCCCCCGCTGACGCGGTGCCGGTGCGGCCGGGACGCCGCCTCCGCCGCCGCCGCCTCCGCCACCTCCGACACCCGAGCTGCTCGGCAGCCCGCCGCGGTCGGGTCGCTTGATGCGGCGCCGCGTGTCGACGACGTAGGCGTCGTCGTCGCGCGGACGCCGACGGCTGGGGTCAGTCGGCATCGGCTGCTCTCGTGGTCGGGGACGGGGGCGTGACGGCCAGTGTCGCAGGGTTCGCCGTGGCCGGGTCCGGGCCGGCCTCGACGACCTCCTCGAGCGTGCCCGCGGCGGACACGGCGGCGGCGTGGACGGCGGCCGGCGTCGCCTCGTCGAGGGCGATCCGGCGGGCCAGGCGGGTGTAGCGGGTCTCCATCGCCCGGAACCGCTTGAACGTCGTGACGACGAAGCCGAAGAAGGCGACGGCGAGCCCGTAGAGGATGAGGTCGGCGCCGCGGCCGACCCCGAGCGCCTTGGCGAGGTTCGTCCACGTCTTGCTCGGGTCGATGATCGAGTAGACGACGAGCCCGAGCAGGACGAGCAGGCCGAGGCGCCGCACCGCCTGCGTGCGCTGCCCCGACCCGGCGAGCAGCCGCCACGCGACAGTGACGACGCCCGCGATGAGCAGGATCTGGATGAGGCTCTGCCGGCTCATCGCCAGATCAGCTCCGCAAGGATGTTGACGGCGTTCCACAGCGACTGGCCCTTGGCCCGGCTGTAGTCGGTGTAGAGGATGTGCACGGGCTCCTCCGCGTAGTCGACCCGCTCGCCGCCGAAGCGCATGGCCCCGATCTGGGCCACCAGCTCGCTCGCGTGGGCCATCCGGTTCTGGGTGATGTCGAGCCGTTCGACGACGTCGCGGTGCAGGACGCGCAGGCCGTTGTGGGCGTCGGTCAGGCGGGTGCCGGTCGTGGCGTTCGTGTAGGCGACGGCCGCGCGCAGGACGAGCTTCTTCATCAGGGAGGCCTCGGTGCGCTCGTCGAGGAACCGCGAGCCGAAGACGACGCGCACGCCCTCGCGCAGGTCGTCGCCGCGGGCCCGGTGCAGCATGACGTCGACGTCGTGCACCTGGTGCTGGCCGTCGGCGTCGTAGGTGACCACGTAGCGCATCGCCGGGTCGGCGAGGGCGTAGTCGAAGCCGGTCTGCAGCGCGGCCCCCTGACCCAGGTTGACCGGGTGGCGCACGACCGCGGCACCCGCCTGCTCGGCGATCTCGGCGGAACGGTCCCTCGACCCGTCGTCGACGCAGACGACCTTGGGGAAGGTCAGCCGGGCCTCGCGGACGACGTCGCCGATGACGGTGGCCTCGTTGTAGAGCGGCACCACCAGCCACACGTCCTCGTTCTGCACACGCCCAGCGTAGAGCGGGCCACCCCGCGCCCCGACACGCGCGCCCCGGCCGTCCGCGCGGCGCGTTGCCGCACGTCCCCGGAGAACTAGAGTCGGACCACCATGACGGACGCCCTTTCGCACAGCACGCGGGTCGAGGCACCGGGTCCCGGGTCGGCGGCCCTTCGGATCGCCGTGGTCGGACCGACCCACCCGCACAAGGGCGGGGTCGCGGCACACACGACGATGCTCGCGCACCACCTCACGGACGCCGGCCACGACGTGACCCTCGTGTCGTGGTCGCACCTCTACCCGTCCCGGCTGCGGCGCGCCGAGGGCACCGTGCCGGCGGGCGTGCCCGAGGTGCCGCCGTACCCGCGCACCGTGCGGGCGCTGAGCTGGGCCCGTCCCGACACGTGGGTCCGCGTCGGGCGACGCCTGCGCGACGTCGACGCCATCCTCGTCGTGCACGTCATGCCCCCGGTCGTGCCGGCGCACCTGGCGCTGCTGCGCGCCGCCGGAGCCGTCCCGGGTCTTCCCGGCCCGCGCCCGCGGTCCGTCGTCGTGTGCCACAACGTCCTGCCGCACGAGGCGCACCCGGGCGACGCCCGGCTCATGTCGCTGCTCTTCTCGCGGGTCGACTCCACGCTGGTGCACAGCACCGAGCAGGCCCGCATCGCCCACGACCTCGGCGCCCGGCGCGTGTCCGTCGCCGACCTGCCGCCGCACCTGCCCGGCGGGGAGCCGATCAGCCGTGACGCCCGCAGCGGCCCCACGCGGCTGCTCGCGCTGGGGCTCGTCCGCGAGTACAAGGGCATCGACGTGCTGCTGCGGGCCATGCGCTCGGTGCCCGACGTCACCCTGACGATCGCGGGGGAGATCTGGGGCCCCAACCGGGGCGTCATCGGCCGGCTCGCCTCCGACCCGGCGCTCGCCGGCCGCGTCGAGATCCGCGACGGGTACGTGCCGGCCGACGCGCTCGCCGCACTGCTCGCCGACCACGACGTGCTCGCGCTGCCGTACCGGTCCGCGACGGCGTCGCAGAACGTCGTGCTCGGCCACGCCCACGGCCTGCCCGTCCTGGCCTCCGACATCGCACCGTTCTCGCAGCAGGTCGACGACGGCGTCAACGGGCTCCTCGTGCCTCCGGAGGACGAGCGGGCGCTCGCCGGCGCACTGCGCCGGCTCGGTGACCCGGACCTGCGACGCCGCCTCGCCGACGGCGTCCAGACCCCCGACCTGTCGGGGCCGTGGGCGCACTACCTCGGCACGGTCGAGGCGCTTTCGGCCGACGAGTCCGTCTCTGCGGCAGGCGGGTTCGACGGACCCTGGGCGGTGGCGGGGGGCGCCGACGCGTCCGAGCCGTCCGGCGCCTCGGCACCTGCAGCCGCCGGCGAGCCGACGCCCACCGCGTCCGGCGCAGGGGAGCGGGCGGTGCGCGCCGCGTCCGTCCTCGCGGCCGGCGGCGGACGCCGGGGCGTCCAGCTCGCGCGCGCCGCCCGCCGTGCTGCGCGGCGCACCGCGCAGCGGGCCGTCGCCTCGCGGCGGGACGTCGTCCGGCTCGGCGCGCGCGACCTGCCCGAGTGGGTGCTGTCGACCGACGTCCTCGGTGACCCCGACGAGGCCGACGACGCCCGGCGCCTCGCCCGTGACCTCGGCCTGCCGTGGGCCCGCGACGCCGTCGCGGCCTGGGCAGCGCTCGGCGCGCTCGCCGCGATCCTGCGCGTGCGGGACGACGGGCGCCGCAGCGCCGTCGTCGTCGACGAGACCGGCAGCCGCTCGCTGCTGTCGCGGTGGGCCCGCGCCGTCGGGTTCGCGCCCGTCGAGATCGACTTCACCGGCGCCCAGCCGAGCGTCGCGGCCCTCGACGTCGACACCGGCTCGCTCGACGTCATCGTGCGGATCCACCCGCGCGGGTGCGACGCCGACGACGTCGACCACGTCCTCGAGCAGGCCTCGTGGGCGCTGCGCTCCGGCGGCCTGCTCGTCGTCACGGTGCCCCTCGGCCCCGTGGGCGTCGAGGGGACCGTCGGGCCGGCCGACGTGCGCGGCATCATCGCCCGGGCGCACGACCTCGGGTTCGTCCTCGTCGGCGACCTCGACGGCGACGTCACGGCCCGGATGCGCGAGGCCGCGGCCCGGGCCCGCGCGTCCGACGCGGCGTACGGCCTCGTACGGCTCACGTTGCGACGCCGCTGAGGACGCGGTGCACCGGCATGCAGGATGCACTGGGATGATGTCCCGGACATGACCCGGAAGAAGCTCTTCGCCGTCCTGCGCGTGACCATCGCGGTGGTCACGCTCGCCGCCGTCGTCTACGCCGTCGCCCGCAACTGGTCCGACGTGTCAGTGCACCTCGACAAGATCTCGCTCGCGACGTTCGCGTGGTCCACGCTCGCCGCCGCCGTCGGCACGTGGCTGACGATGATCGGCTGGCGGATCATCCTGCGCGACCTCGGCTCCGACCTGCACCTGGCGCCGGCCTCGGGCGTCTACTTCGTCGGACAGCTCGGCAAGTACCTGCCCGGGTCGCTGTGGTCGGTGCTCGTCCAGGCGGACATCGCCGCGCACCTGCGGGTGCCCCGCCGGCGCACCGCCGTCACTGGCCTCCTCGCGCTGGGGCTCGCCCTGCTGACCGGCTTCCTCGTCGGCCTGCCGGCCGCCTCGTACCTGCTCACCCGGTCGGCCGACGGCTTCGACTGGTGGCTGCTGCTCGGGGTGCCGCTGCTCGTCGTGCTCTGCGTCCCGCGCCTGCTCAACGCCATCATCGGCCTGGGACTGCGGCTGCTGCGTCGGCCGCCGCTCGAGCACGACCTGTCCGGGGGCGCGGTGCTTCGCGCCGTCGCGAGCTTCATCGGCGTCTGGCTCTGCTTCGGGGTGCACACGCTGCTGCTCGCACGGGCCGTCGCCGACGGCTCCGGTCACGACAACCTGAACCTCGCCTCGGTCACGGGGTATGCGCTGTCGGTCTCGCTCGGCATGCTCACCGTCATCCTGCCGGCCGGTCTCGGTGCCCGCGAGGGCCTGCTGACGCTCATCCTCTCCACCGCCATCCCGACGCCGGCCGCCGCGGCCGTCGCGATCATGTCGCGGTTCATCGTCACCGTCGTCGACGTCCTGGCCGCTCTCGGCGGCTGGCTCTACGCCCGCTCGCACCACCTCGTGAGCAAGCGGCGCGACGCGGTCGCCCCCGACCCGGAGGACCTGGCCGTCTGACCCCGCGGCAGGCCCGGACCGGTCCACACCAGGGGCGCCTGTGCCCCGGCGTCGGAGGGCGGACGGACCACCTCGACCCGACGGAGGCCGGGCGTCTCAGGGCGTGCGGGGCTCGAGGACGAAGACCGGGATGAGCCGGTCGGTCTTGGTCTGGTACTCCGCGTACGGCGGGTAGGCCGCGACGCACCGCTCCCACCACCGTTCACGCTCGGAGCCGGACAGCTCCCGGGCGCGCACCGGGACCGTCTCGGTGCCCGCCTGCAGCTCGATGTCGGGGTGGGCCTTGAGGTTGCGGTACCACTGCGGGTGCTCCGGCGCACCGCCCTTGCTGGCCACCGCCGCGAAGACGCCGTCGTGCTCGACGCGCATGACCGGGACCTTGCGCACCGCTCCGGTCCTGGCACCCCGCATCGTCAGCAGGACGACAGGGCGCTGCATGATGTGCACCGAGTCCGTGGTACCCGTCCGCTCGATCTCCTCGACCTGCTTGCGCACCCAGCCGCTCGGGCTGGGGACGTAGTCGCCGTTCGTCGCCATGTCGGGACCTTAACCCGAGCGGCGGCGCGATCCTCTGCCGGACCGTGCGTGAGTGGCGGCCCGCGCGTCAGGCGGCGCCGGGCTCGGGCGCCGAGCTCCACGGGTGCTGCTTGACGAAGGTCTCGACGACCTCCGTGCTCAGACCCGCGCACAGCTGGCGGTGGCCCATCTGCTTGGAGACCTGGCCGGTCGACGGGTCGACGTCGGCCGACCAGTGCGACAGCGCGTACTTCTTGCCGGCCGGGAAGGCCCCGCGCGTGGTGTCCCACGGCACGACGAGGAACTTGTTCGCCGACTCCTTCATCGCGTTGACCTTGGTCGCGAGCGCCTGGAAGCTCGCGGCCTGAGCCTTCTCCACGGAGGGGTCGTACCAGAGGATCGTGTAGCCGTGCTCGAGGTTGTGGACGAGCGTCTCGACGGCGGGCACGTCGGCGGTCGTGTAGACGCGCCGCTTGTCCACGGCGGGGACGGCGAAGTGCTTGCCGCTCGACGGGGGAACGGTCGAGTACTGGACCTTCGTCAGGTCCGGCTGGTCGGTGCCGGGGCCGACGTGCTCGCTCGAGCCGGTGGCGGGGTCGTTGGTCACGGGGTCGCAGCCGGCCGACGCGACGTCACCGGAGATGCTGGCCAGGGCCTGGTCCTTCTTGCTCTGCTCGCCGACGACGGCCCAGGCGACGGCCGCGCCGATGACCCCGATGACGGCGACGCACGCCGCGATGAGGACGAGGACGCGGCGGCGTTCGGCCCGCTTCTGGGCGGCCTGCATGGCGGCGACGCGTTCGCGGCGGTCTCGGCTCGTCTCGCGGGCCATCGGTCCTCTTCCTCTGTGTGGCCGCCGCTCGGGCAGCGTGGGGGTGGGCGCAGGGTGAGCTGCCGGCGCCGGGGCCCGTGCCCATCCACGTGCCCGTCAACGACGGTGCCGAGTGTAGGCGAGGATGGTGTGCGTGCCCGAACCCCTGACCCGGCTGTGGCGCACGGACCGGCAGATCGCCCTGCGTGCGCAGCTCGGCGTCTTCCGCCGGGGAGCGGGTGACCCGACGTCCTGGTGGGGCCCGGACGGTTCGACGGCTCGGGCCTCGCAGACGCCGGACGGCGTCGGGACCCTGCACCTGGCATGCCTGCCGGGCACGGGCGAGGTGCAGGCCCGCGCCTGGGGGCCGGGCGCGGCCTGGCTCCTCGAGTCGGTCCCGGCGCTGCTCGGCGACGACGACGACCCGGCCGGCTTCGAGCCGGTGCACGCACCGCTGGCCGAGGCGTGGCGCCGGTTCGCGCACTGGCGGGTGCCGCGCTCCGGGCTGGTGCTCGACGCGCTCGCCCCGGCGGTCATCGAGCAGAAGGTCACCGGGCAGGAGGCCTTCTCCGCGTACCGGGTGCTCGTGAGACGCTTCGGGCAGCCGGCCCCCGGCCCGTTCCCACGACTGCAGGCACCGCCGACGGCCGGCGGCTGGGCGGCGGTCCCGTCGTGGGCCTGGCTGCAGGCGTCGGTCGACGGCGCCCGGTCGGGGGCCGTCGTGCGTGCCGCCGGGTACGCCGGGCGGCTCGAGGAGGCGACGCGGCTGCCCCTCGACGAGGCACGCCGCCGCCTTCGCGCGCTGCCCGGCGTCGGCGTCTGGACCTGCGCCGAGACGGCGCAGCGGGCCCTCGGCGACGCCGACGCCGTGTCGTTCGGCGACTACCACGTGGCCAAGGACGTCGGCTGGGCCCTGACAGGCAGGCCGCTCGACGACGCCGGGCTCGAGGAGCTGCTCGAGCCCTACCGCGGCCACCGCTACCGGGTCCAGCACCTGCTCGGCCTGGCCGGGCACCGCCGGCCACGCCGCGCCCCCCGAATGGCCCCCCGGACCCACCTGCCGACGCGCCGCTGACCGGCACCCGCCCACCCGGCGCCGGCTTCGGTCCGGGGTTCCGGCGTGCGTCCGTCGGAATGGGCCGAACCTCGCGTTCTGCTCCGGATGTCTGCTTCGTCGCATAGAGTCCGCGTCGGCCCTCCGGGAGCCACTGCACCAGACCCACTGACCTGAAAGGCGGCCCTCAGTTGGCTCGTCATCTGACGGGGGCACGCGCCCTCGCCCTCGGCATCGCGGCCGCGACGCTTGCACCCCTTGCTCTCGCCGGACCCGCGACCGCGCTGTCGTCCGGCGCGAGCACCGACCTCGACGCGCTGCGGTCCCGCACGGGCCAGGTCGTCACCGGCCGGGTGGCCGGTGGCGAGGCATCCTCGCGCAGCCACCGCGTCTCCACGTCCCCGGCCGCGGAGGACGCCCCGCTCGACGGGACCCGTGACGCCCAGGGACGCATCGCCACGTCCAGCCCGGCCGGCGTGCGGCTCGCGGCCTCGTCCACGAGCACCACCGCCGCGGTGGACTGCGCCGACGGCGTCGTCGACCCCAACGTGCTCGCCGAGCGCTCCATCGTCCACGTCGCCTACACCGGCGCGACGACGCTGACGCTGCTGCGCCAGCGTGAGGGCGGCACGTGGCGCACGGTCGGCACCGTGAACGGGGCCTCCGGCGTCGTGACCGACCGCGGTGTCAACCAGCGCGTCGGCTACCAGTACCGCGTCGTCGCCAAGAACGGCACCTCGACCCTGCTCGACTGCGTCGACCCCGGCTGGTACGGCACGTGGACCGAGGACGGCTGGGGTGACGCCGACGCGGTGGTCGCCGGGTCGGGCGGCCTGTTCCAGCAGAGCCGTTGGAACCTCGGTGACCGGGTCTCCACCTCGGAGTTCGTCTCGCCGGCGTTCTCGACCGACGGGCGCCTCGTGGCCGCGACCCGCGTCATCGACTCGGCGACGCACAGGGCAGTGCTCGACGTGCGCAAGGCCTCGACCGGAGCCGTCGTCTTCACGGTCGACCTCGGCACCTCCGCCTTCCCGGCGGACCCGGCGTTCTCGCCCGACGGCCAGACGCTCGCCTTCGCCCGCTACGACACGGCGGGCCAGGCCCAGGGCCTCGGCTTCGTCGACGTCTTCGGCGCGCACACCGTGCGCATCCTCACCACGTCGACCCGCATCGCCGAGCCGGTCTGGCGCGCCGACGGCACGACGCTCGTCGTGTCGACGTACGGCACCGCCTCCGAGGGCCTCGGACTCGTGTGCGCCACGTGCTCGACCGTGACGCCGATCAGCGGGACCGACGGCGGCTTCACGCCGGAGGTCGGCCCCGACGGCTCGATCTGGTTCGCGTGGTCGGACGGCACGACGCACGCCCTGCGCAAGCGGGTCGCCACCGGTACCGTCACGGACGTCCGCACGTCGACGACGGACCTCTACTACCAGCCGCGCTTCAGCCCCGACGGCACGCTCTTCGTCGAGCGCGACACCCCTGACTCCAGTGACCCGAGCTCGTACACGGCCGGCGTCTACGTCGCCCAGCCGGTCGTCGGCGGCACCGACACGCTGACGCCGATCGGCGCCGAGCGCGTCTCCTCGACGGTCGCCGGCTGGGACGTCCGCCAGCCGCAGAGCAAGGGCACGTCCGACTTCGTCGCGGAGGCGCACCACGACGTCGTCGCGCGCGACAGCAGCGGCTACCTCTGGGCCTACCGCAACGTCGGCGGGACCCTGAGCGGGCGCACGAAGATCGGCGCCGGCTGGGGCGGCTTCACGGCGATCCTCGCCGCCGGCGACCTCAACGGTGACGACCAGGCCGACCTCGTCGGCCGCGACGGCAACGGCGCGCTCTGGCTCTACCGGGGCAAGGCTGCCGGTGGCTTCGCGGCGCGGACCGCCCTCGGCACCGGCTGGAACGGCTACACGCTCGTCGCTCCCGGCGACTGGAACGGTGACGACAAGGCCGACCTCGTCGCCCGCGACGGCGCCGGCCGGCTCTGGCTCTACCCGGGCACCGGCCGCGGCACGCTCGCTGCTCGCGTCCAGCTCGGCTCGGGCTGGGGCGGGATGAACGCCCTGCTCGGCACGGGCGACGTCGACTTCGACAACCGCGCGGACCTCGTGGCCCGCGACGGCTACGGCCGCCTGTGGCTCTACCCGGGCAACGGCACCGGTGGCTTCCTCGCGCGGCGCCAGATCGGCTCCGGGTGGGGCTCGTTCACCGGCCTGGCGGTCAGCGAGGTGACCTACGGACGACCGATGTTCTGGGCACGCATCAAGGACGGCACGCTCATCAGCTACGAGATGACCGGCGACGGCGCCTTCTCCTCGGGTGACGTCTACCGCGTCGGCACCGGCTGGAACGGGTTGTCCTTCACCGCCTGAGACCCGCCCGACACGGCCGCACGACGCCGGGCCCGGCATCCCGTCTGGGGTGCCGGGCCCGTGCGCTACCCGGTCGAGGTCGCCGCACGAGCCGAGCGACGACGTCCCGTCCGAGCTGACGGCGGTGGACCGTGCGGGTCAGGGGATGTGACGCTCCTCGGCGACCCGGTTGCGCAGCTGGACGAGCTCGAGGGCGTGGTCGCGCAGGGCGGTGTCCTCGTCGGTGACCGGGTGCCACGGCCGGGCCGGGACGGCGCGCCCCTCCGCGTCCAGCGGGACGAAGACGATGAGCGAGTGGGTCGTCAGGTCGAGGTCGCCCGTGGCGGGGTCGCCGGAGCGGACGTGCACGCTGATGTGCATGCTCGAGGTGCCCGTGAGCAGCAGCCGCGCCTCGACCTCGACGAGGTGGCCGATCCGCAGCGGCCGGTAGAACCGGACGCCGCCGGCGTAGACGGCGACGTTGGCGGCGCTGCCGGTCCACCTCGTGGTGAGGACGTGGGCGGCCTCGTCGATCCACCGCATGACGATCCCGCCGTGCACCTTGCCGCCCCAGTTGACGTCGGTCGGGGCGGCGAGGAAGCGCAGGACGACGCGCGGCGCGGTGCCGGCGTCGCTGTAGGTCTGGGCTCTCATCGCCTCGGCGATGTCGGCGCGCAGGCCGATCCGCGCGACGGCGGCCTCCTGCCGGTCACGCTCGGCCCCGGTCTGCGGCTCGTAGACCGGCACCGGTGTGGGTCTCCCGTCGGCGTCGACCGCCACGAAGACCATGAGGCACTCGGTGGTCGGCTGCAGGTCGCCCACGCGCGGGTTGCCGGCCGACACGGTGACGTGGATGTGCATGCTCGACGTGCCGGTGTGCACGATGCGGGCGGTCGCCTCGACGAGGTCACCGACCTCGACGGGCCGCGTGAACCGGACGTTGCCGACGTAGGCGGTGACGCTGTAGGTGCCGCTCCACCCTGCGGCTGCGGCGTAGCCGGCCTTGTCGATCCACTCCAGGACGCGTCCACCGCCGACGGTGCCGGAGTAGCCGGCGTCGGTCGGCGCGGCGAGGAACCGCAGCGTGATCTCTCGGGCACCGCGTGGCATGGCGTCTCCTCGGCTGGCTCGTCCGGGCGGTCGGGGCTTGGGTCCGAGCGTGGCAGACCGCGTCGCACGACGTCCTCGGCGTCCGCGAGTGGAACCGTCGCCCATCAGGGCCTACCGCGCGGCGTCCCGGGGTGCCACGAGCTGGATCGGGACGGCCCGGCCGTCCCGGACGAGGTGGCCGCGGCCGGGGCGCCGCTCGAACGGTCCGTCGAGGCGCGCTCCGAGCATCTCCCCGTCGAGCGCCGAGGTGGCGCCGAGGAGGATGCCGTACCCGTCCCGCGCGAGCTCCGGCACGAGCCCACGGAAGGCGGCGGCGGCGCGGGTGAGGTCGGCCGACCCGGCGGTGATGCCGTCGGTCGCGTCGAGCACGCTGCAGGCCTCGAGCACGGCGTCGCCGAGGGCGGTGCCGTCGAACCTCTCGACGTCGTCGACGACGACGCACAGGTCGGGGTCGGCGCGCCGCGCGGCCACGAACTCGTCCCGCTCTGCCGGTCCGAGGACCCGACACGTCGACCCCTCGACGAGGGCGCGCAGGGGCGAGCGCGGGGGCGCGAGGACGACGACCGCCCGCCCTGCGCCGGCCAGCTCCCGCGCGAGCCACCCGAGGAACGAGGAGCGTCCGGAGCGGGCCGGGCCCGCGACCAGGAGCCGAGGAGGCATCGTGGACGGGTCGAGGTGGACCGGGCGGGCCGCGTCGCCCCCGACACCCACGCCGATGAGCGCTGAGTGGGCCGGGACGGGCCCGAGGTCCGTGCCGTGCACGAACGTCGGCAGGGGGCGTACGGTCCACGGGAGCGTGTCGCCTTCCGTGGTCGGGCGCTCCGGGGACGCGTCCGCCGCCGATGCGACCTCGACGGCGTCGCCCGGGCGCTGCCGGCCACGTCGCCCGCGACCCCGCCCTGCGGCCGTTGCCAGGACCGCGTCGACGGCGGACTCGAGCGTCGGGACACCACCCGGCAGAGCGACCTGGACGTCGAGGCCCGTGGCGGGTTCGATCGCGCGGCCCGGAGGACGCCGGACCCGGGCCTGCGCCGGGTCGACGCCGGCGAGCGTCAGGTCGAGCGGGTCTGGCAGGTCGAGCACGAGCCGCCGGGCGAGCAACCCGGCCAGACGCCCGGACAGCACGCCGCGTCCGCCGGACACCGCGACGGCGAGGCGGCGGGCGGACCCGTCGCGGACGATCCGGTGCAGGTCGTCGAGCCCTGCGCCGTGGTCGACGTCGGCGAGAGCGTCCTCGACCGCCTCGAGCCCGTCGACGAGCAGGAGGGTCGTGCGCGTCGGCGCGGGCGTGTCGAGCTCGCCGGCGAGGCGGGCGAGCACGCGTCGCACCAGGTGCGGGTCCGCGGTGGAGGTGACCGACCCGACGTGCGGCAGCCCCTCCAGCGCGGCCAGAGGTCCGGGCACGCCCTCGACCACGTGCACGTGGAGGGTCTCGGGGCGCCGGCCGCCCGCGAGGCCCTCGACGAGGCGCAGCAGCGTCGTCGTGCGCCCCGAGCGTGGCCCACCGGCGACCCCGAGCGACGCGTCGACGTGCGGGTCCCACACCCACGGGCGTCGGGTCTGCTCGTCGGGGACGTCGGCGACCCCGACGACGATCCCCGCGACGACCCCGGCGACGACCGCGGCAGGCACGTCGTCGTCGTCGAGGACCCCGGCGACGTGGGTCAGCCCACGGCTGGGCAGGACGGCGGGCAGCGGCGGGAGCCACGGTGACGGCGGTGGCTGCAGGCGCAGGTCCTGCGTGGCAGCCCTCACGGCCGACACCACGGCGCTCAGCTCGGTCGGGCGTGCCTCGGGTGTGGTCGTGCCGACCCCGGACGCCGGTCCGTCCGCGCCGTCGAGGCGTCGCACCACGATGCCGTCGGGATGCTCGACATCCCGGAGCAGGCCGCCGACCCAGGCGGTCTGCAGGGCCACGAGGCGCTGGTCGGCGGCTCGCACGTACCCCCGCCCCGGGACGGTGTCGGGCACCGAGGCAGCGTCGGGGGCGTCGATGACGTCGAGGCTGTCGGAGCGCTCGCGGACCCGCAGGCACAGCCGCAACGAGATGTTGGCGCGCATGTCGGCGCTGACGATGCCGCCCGGGCGCTGGGTCGCGAGCACGACGTGCACGCCGAGCGACCGACCGACCGCCGCGACGCGCACGAGACCGTCGACGAACTCCGGAAGGTCGTCCGCCAGGGCCTTGAACTCGTCGACGACGATGACGAGCCGGGCCAGCCGTTGCCGCCGGTCGCCGCCCATCCGGGCTCGGTAGTCCTCCCAGTCCTTGGCCTGCCGACTCGCAAGAAGGCGTTCACGCCGCCGCAGCTCGGCGCGCAGGGAGGTCAGCGCTCGGCGCGTCAGGGCCTCGTCGAGGTCGGTGACGACGCCGACGACGTGTGGCAGGCGCGCGCACTCGCCGAACGCGGCGCCGCCCTTGTAGTCGACGAGCAGCACCGACAGGTCGTCCGGTCGGGTCGACACGGCGAGGCCCGCGACGAGTGACTGGAGCAGCTCCGACTTGCCCGATCCGGTGGTGCCGCCGACGAGGGCGTGCGGTCCCGCGGCCGCGAGGTCGAGCAGCCACGGACCGTCGACACCCATCCCGACGCGGGCGACGGGCCGCCCGTCCGAGGCCTCCCAGGCCCGGCGGACGCCTGCGCTCGACACGGGGTCGATGCCGCACGCGAGGTGCAGGTCGCGGAAGGAGACCCGGGTCGGCAGGGCTGCCGCACCGGTCCGCGGCGTCGCGTCGACGATCGGTGCCAGGGCACGCGCGAAGGCCTCGACCCAGCCGGCGCCGGGCAGGTCGGGGGTGATGCCCTCGAGGAGCGTCCCACCTCGTCGCATCGTCGCGCGCGGGGCACCCGGGTCCATCTCGACGACCGCCGTGGCCTCGGCGGGCAGGGCTTCGGGCCGGCTGTCGAGGGCGAGGAGGGCCAGACCGGCACCGGGCCCGTCCTGCAGCAGGTCGACGACGCCGGGCACCTCCCGCAGTGTGCTCGCGCCGTCGAGCACGACGAGCGTGTGCACCGCGGCCCGTCCGCCGTCGGCTCGGGCCCGGTCGCGGGGGTGCAGGTCGTCACCGCCGTCGGCCGACAGGCGCCTTCGTGCGACCTCCTGGGTGAGCGCAGCGATCGTGACCGCGGGGTCGGCCCGGACAGGGCCACCGGGATCGAACGGGACCGCGTGGGGGAGCAGGTCGCACCACGACCAGTCAGCGAGGTCGCCGACGGTGACGACGGCCACGCGCAGCTCCTGCGGGGTGTGCCAGGCGCACG
>NZ_JBPGXG010000106.1:0-16682 GCF_056755255.1 Monashia sp. HAY1-5C
GGCGTAGAGCTCTGGACGCGTGCCGGCCGAGGGTCTCGATGTCGGGGATCGGCACCCTCGTTGCACGACGTCTCGTCTTGCCCGTCCGCGCGGTGTCCGGTGCGCTGGTTCACCCGCACGAGTCAGGGGCCGGACGCACGGAACGCGCGGAGTCCTTCGGCTCTACGCCGCCTTGGTCGCGTACGAGGCGATGTGCTCGAGTGCCATGTCCAGGGACGCCTGCATCGGGGTCGCGTTGTTGGCCGCCTGCGACAGCAGGTAGCCGCCCTGCAGGGCAGCCATGAGACCGGTCGCGAGGCGTTCGGTGTCTGCGTCGGGCCGTAGCGCCCCGTTGCTGCTCATCCGGTCGAGCGCGTCCTTCATCAGCATCTGCCACGTGTGGAAGTGACCGGCCAAGGCAGTGAGCGCGTCGTCGTCCTGGTCGGCGAGCTCACTGAGCAGGGAGCCGAGGGCGCAGCCGTGAGCGCCGCGCCGCAGCTGGACCCGGTTCACCGCTGCGGTGCGCCAGCGTTCCAGACCACGCATGGAGTCAACGCGGCGCAGCAGGTCGCGCTCGCGCTCCATGATGACCTCGGCGCGGCGCTCGATGACCGCGGCCACCAGGGCGCTCTTGTCCGGGAAGAAGTGATACAGCTGCGACTTGCTCACGCCGGTCGCGGCCCGCACGTCGTCGAGCCGGGTGCGGTTGACCCCGTGGACGAGAATGAGGTCGTCGGCTGCTTGCAGGATGCGGGCACGCGTGGCTGCGCCCCGAGCTGTCAACCGCGGCGGATGCCGACCCTCGTCACCGGGCACACCGCGAGCATATCCGCAGGTGGTGTGATCGCACAGAGGTGGACGGCTCGGTCCTCATCGGGGTCGCGCAGCGGACACCCGTGGCAAGCCTCCGGATTGCTCCCTCAAGGGGCAGCGGGTCACCTCAGGCCCCAGCCGGCGGCGACAACCATCGGGCCGACGGGCCGGTCCCCATAAGGAACGGCTGCCGCGCGCCACCTACCTGCCATGGCTTCGCCGACCGAAGCCCCCGCCCCCACAGCGGCGGCGGATTCACACTCAACCGGAGGTTGCGGCACATGTCAGATCGATTCGTGGGACACAAGCTGGTCGTCACAGGCGGCAGCAGCGGAATGGGCCGGGCCACCGCTGCCACCGTGCTGGGCGAGGGCGGTTCGGTGGTGCTCATCGGGCGCAGCCACACCAAGCTGGACGAAGCAGTCCAGTACCTGGACGGCGGCGACCGCGTCACCGCGCTCGCCGGCGACCTCAACGACGCGGCACAGGTCGACGCCATGGTCGACGCGCTCGCTCGCGACCACGCCGACACCAGCCTCCTCGTCAACTCTGCAGGCTTCTTCATCCCGAAGAACTTCCTGGACTACGACCTCGCCGCCTACGACTCCTACCTGGACATCAACCGTGGCACGTTCTTCCTCACCCAGGGCGTGGCCCGCCTCATGGTCGCCCGTGGTGGTGGCTCCATCGTCAACATCGGCTCCATGTGGGCGCACCAGGCCCTCGGTGCGACCCCGTCGTCGGCGTACTCCATGGCCAAGGCGGGCCTGCACGCTCTGACGCACAACCTGGCCATCGAGCTCGCACCCCAGCGCATCCGGGTCAACGCCGTCGCTCCCGCGGTCGTGGCCACGCCCCTGTACGAAGGCTTCGTGCCGGCGGACCAGATCGAGGAGACGCTGCACGGGCTGGACGGGGTGCACCCGCTCGGTCGTGTCGGCACCCCCGAGGACATCGCCGGAGCCGTCACGTACCTGCTCTCCGACGACGCCGGCTGGGTCACCGGCAGCATCGTCAACGTCGACGGTGGCGTCATGGCGGGACGCAACTGACGGCGACAGCCGCGCGACGCCACGAGTCCCCGGGCGCCGGCGCCGTCGACCCGGCGACCGCTGACCTGTTCAACCAGACGATCCTCGAGACCGAGAGCAGGCGTGGATGCTCGAGGCCGAAACGGCTCCGACAGGCGCGGGCAGGCCATGAAGGGCCCGTGGGCCCACCCCGAACACCACCACCCACCACTGGAAGCAGGTGACGTTCCGACATGTCAGTGACACGAGGGTTCACGAGGCGCGACCGCAGTGACTCGAGGCTCCCTCCGGGGCAGTACGACACCGGCGACAACTGGCCGGTCCTGAGCTACGAGCCCACGCCGAGGTTGGACACGGCCACGTGGACGTTCACCGTCGACGGGCTGGTGCGGGACCCGCACACGTGGTCATGGGTACAGCTGCACCGCATGACGCCATCGACGTACGAAGGCGCCATCCACTGCGTCACCACGTGGTCCAAGTTCGACATGACCTTCCGCGGTGTGTCCGTCGACACCCTTCTGGACCTCGCCGGCGTCCTGCCGGAGGCCACGTTCGTCCTGGCCCGTTCCCACACCGGGTACACGACCAACCTGCCTCTCGAGGACGTCCTCGGCGGCAAGGCCTGGGTCGTGTGGGAGGTCGGCGGCCAGCCCCTGCCGGCCGAGCACGGTGGCCCCGCCCGGCTGCTCGTCCCGCACCTCGCCTTCTGGAAGAGCGCCAAGTGGGTGTCGGGCCTGCACCTGATGGACCACGACGAGCCCGGCCTGTGGGAACGCAGCGGCTACCACGACCGTGGGGACCCGTGGCTCGAGCAGCGGTACCAGGGAGACTGATGGACCGGTTGGTCACGACCCGTGTTCCGCCCGTCCAGCCGTGGCAGACGGCCACGGTCGTCGGGCTCCGATGCGAGACCCTCACGGCGAAGACGTTGCAGCTCATGCTTGCCGGCCCGCATGACTTCGTTGCCGGCCAGCACTTCATCGTTCGGCTGATGGCTGAGGACGGGTACCGGGCGCAGCGGGCGTACTCGGCCGCCTCGGCGCCGGGCAGCGACCCGTTGGAGATCACGGTGGAGCTGCTCCGCGGAGGTGAGGTGTCCACGTTCCTGCACGAGTGCCTCGAGATCGGTGACACCGTCCAGGTACGCGGCCCGATCGGCGGCCATTTCGCGTGGGACGTGTCGGTACCCATGCTCGGGATCGCCGGAGGAAGTGGGGTCGTCCCGCTGATGTCGATGCTTCGCGCGGCCCGAGCCGTCGGTCGTGAGGACCTCGTGACGTTGGTGGTCTCGGCGCGCAGCCCGAGCGAGCTGTACTACGCCAGCGAGCTCGCCGCAGAGCAGACCACGGTCGTCTACACGCGGCAGGCGCCGCCGCGGCATCCCCGTGCTGCGGGACGCCTCACCGAGGCCGATCTGGCTCCCGTGCTGCGACCGGGGCAGCTGCCGTTCGTGTGCGGGTCGCCCGCCTTCTGCGACACGGCCGCCATGCTGCTCGACGCCCTCGGCGTCCCTTCCACGGACATCCGGGTGGAACGGTTCGGGCCCTCCGGATGACGAGAACGCCACGGCCCGAACGGTGCCGCCCCCGACCGGCGCAATGGCCAGCGCCCGTGCTCGCCCTGCCCCCCAGCGAGACCAAAGAACCCCCGCGGACCGGACACGAACACGGACATGAGCGTCCCTGCCGCGGGCATGCGCCGCGTGCCTGGCCGGCGCCGACCGAAGGAGTAACAGATGAGGTGTAGCGCGGTCGCGGCCTATGGAGGGCTGGTGCTCAGCGGCGCTGTCCCGGCGTCCGACCTCGTTGACACGGCGCGTCATGCCGCTCGGTGCTCGGCGTGCACGACGCACCTGGACCAGGTCGCGACGACGTCCGCTCTGATGGCGGCGCCGAGGACGGCACGGCGGACGCGGGCCACGCCAACGATTCCGGGGCACCACGGCCTGCCGGCCAACGACCCCGTCGAGGACCAGCAGAAGTTCTTGGCCCAGCTGGCTCGGGCCGCTGATCCTGCCCATGCCGATGACCTCGTTCAGGAGACCTGGGACTACTTCCTGTCGCAGCTGCGGACTCGCACCCCCCGGCGTGAGGAGCTGGCCGCGCACCTGCTCCGTCAAGCGGCGAGGCACGTGACGGACGACGAGGACACCCGAGAGGAGTGGGCCGACAGCATCCTGGCGCACCACGCGCACTCCTCGTCCGAACCGATCGAGGGCGACCTGCCGGCGGGGTTCGAGGTGAACGGGTCCCTTCGTGACCTGGCTGAGCTGCAGATGTTGGACGCGGACGCCGACCCAGCCGAACTCCTTCTGCCAGAGCTGTACAGCGAGGGCAGCGATGTCGGCAGCTGGGTCAGCCCGCCGAGGGCGTGGCCGGCGCTGACGAGGTTCCTCGGCCCCGAAGCCGAGCTGGAGACCGAAGAGCTGTACGGCGTCGTCGACTCGGCGCTGGACGACCTGCCGCGGCAGGTGGCCGACGTCGTCGACCTCGTCGACATCCAGGGTCAGGAGCTCCTGTCGGCAGCGCTCGTCCTGGGGCGCGAGGTCCCGGACGTGCAGCGTGACCTCGCCCGCGGGCGCAACGTGGTCCGAGCGCGTGTCGGCGCCTACCTCGCGGGCCGCTGAGCCGCCCTGCACCGCCGCGACGCACCCCACGAACGGACCGCGCGACGGACTGCCGCGCGAGGACAGACGAAAGGACTTCTTGTGGACGTTGACCAGGCCAAGACGCTCTTGGATGCCGAGCGCGCCCGCGTGACCGAGCTGCTGGCCACCTCAGCCTCGGCACGCATCGAGGACAACGAGGCCATGCGTGAGGCCGGAGACGGGGACGCGGACGCCGCCCAGCCGTTGCAGCACGAGGTCATCGGCATCACGATCGACGGCATCCTGCGGGAGCGACTGGCGGCGTTGGACCGAGCAGACGCCCGACTCGCCGCTGGAACGTACGGGTTCTCGGTGCAGAGCGGGGTCGCGATTCCCGACGCGCGTCTTGTGGCCGACCCCGCGGCAGAGCTCACCGTCGAGGAGTCCGCTCGGACCCGACGCGGCCACTGACGACGATCGCGGACGAGCACGCGTCCTGCTCGCGCCACCGACGCGGAGCGCTGGGACATGGCAAGGTCGGCCCGAGCGCGCCGGCACCGGATGGCCGCGACCCGCGTCCGCCCACACCACGTCCTCGGCCGTGGCACGCGGCGCGTCCTTCGTGAGGTCGAAGTGCTGGCTCCACGCGGCATTGGATGCGGTCGCTTCATCTGGTGCCGGCTCAGCCACCTGCCGGAGGCGGATCTCGGCACCCAGCGACCCCGCCGCGTCGGCCACCCGGTGTGCCGATCCGATAAGAACTCGGCTGCGGCGGTCACCAGCAGTCGAGCAGCCACTGACCCGTTTGCGCGCAGCCCTGCACCAACGCCATCAAGGTGGTGCCCCCGGTGCATGGCCCGCGACCCGCGGTGACCACGCCCTCGCAGGCTGCACAGCCAAGAAGGTGAACCATGCCCGATCCGCTCGAACGAAGCACCGATGCCACCGCACCCATCGAGATACTCGACAACCCGGTCAACCAGCAGTACGAGGCCGTTCGCTCCGGCACGGTCATCGGCCTGCTGTCCTACAGGTGGACCTCCGTCGGCCACGTCGAGCTCGAGCACACGTACGTCACGCCCCGACTACGCGGACACGACGTCGGGGCGCTGCTCGTGGAGCACGCGATCGGCATCGTCCGGTCCAGAGGCGCGCGTCTTGCGCCGACGTGCTCCTACGTGTCGGAGTACATCCAGAGGCACCCCGAGCACGCCGAGCTGCTCGCGCCCCCCGTCCCGCGACGGCACCGTACCGGCCAAGCGCGTCTCGACGCTGCCGGACCGGATGCGTTCGTGCACGACCGGCACGAGGACCCGCACGACGTCCGCCTCGAGCTGTTGCAGATCCGGACGCCGCGGATCGTGCTGCGCGCCTGGGACCTCGATGACACCGACGTCGCCTACGACCTGTTCGCGCACCCGTCCGTGACCCGGTGGATGCATCCAGTCGTGCCGCAGATCGCCAGCCCGGACGCGGCACGCCGGCTGCTGGACCGCTGGATCGTCGAGTCCAACCGCGCCCCGGTGCCGCAGGGCCGATGGGCCATCGAACGACAGGACACCGGCAAGGTCATCGGCAGCGCCCACCTGACGACGCCGACCAGTGGGCCGCCCCTGCTGACGTTGTGGTGGCACGTCGCGCCGGAGGCGGCACGGCAGGGGTTTGCGTCCGAGGCCGCCCACGCAGTGGCCCACCACGCGTTCAGCGTCGAGGCCATCGACCGCCTCTACGCGCTCATCGACCCGGCCAACGACCGGGCGATCGGGACCGCCATTCACATCGGTATGAGACCCGACGGCTCGACCAGTGAGTACTACGGGATGACCCTGAACCGGTACCGCCTGGACCGGCCGACCTGGAGGAACCCCAAGAACGACGCAGCCTCTCCTTGACGGACTAGCGGCGTTCCCGCACGCCGGACGTGAGACCTTCGGCCGGTGCCGAGGGCACCGTCACACCGAGACCGCCGGGGCACGGCTTCCCTGTGGCTGTGCCCCGGTGCAGTGCCGGCCACTGTGAGAGGTCGCGCAGTGAAGGACCTTGCCCACGAAGACATCTCGCCGCTGTTGGCACCGGGTAAGGGCGAACAGGGGGCGGCTTGGGGTGCAGCCGGCTCGTTCCTGCGGACCGGGTCGGGCAGTGCCGGTGTGCTGGCGCTCGCCATCGTCGCGGCCGTGTGCTGGACCAACGCCGGCTCGAGCTACGCCACCGTCTGGGTCACGCACGTGTCGGTGCTCGTCGGTGAGCACGGTGTGACCCTCACCCTGCGCGAGTGGGTCAACAGCGGCCTCATGGCGGTCTTCTTCATGGTCGTCGGTCTGGAGACGCGCCGCGAGTTCGACCTGGGGGAGCTGCGAGACCGTCGCCGGCTTGAGTGTTCGGTGCCACGCAGATCTCACAGCCGCCCAGCGGTGTGGACCCACCCTCCGGCAGATGCCGCACCTCGCGCTCACCCAGCGGATCGAGCAGTGCGCGCGCACGCCGACAGGGCAGCAACCCGTCCACCCGCCGCCGCTAAGAGACGTCGCGTGAACAGCACTGAGACCTGAGCGCGGCCATGCCGAGAACCATGGTCGCGTCCCCCCGGACAAAGTCCGATGACGGCTGCACCCGACCCCGGAGACACACGTAAAGGAGCTCAGACACCGCAATGATCGACTTCTGCGAGATCGACGGACGAGTCATCCGCACCCCGAAGGTGGTGCTGCGTCCGTGGGCCGGCCGGGACGTGACCGAGGCGTTGAGCATCTACGGCAGCTGTGCCGTGGCGCACTGGCTCGAACCCGAGATGTCACTCGTGCCCGACACCGGAACCATGGCCGGCATCCTGGACCGCTGGATCAGCGAGAACGAGCACGCGGTGCCACCGGTTGGTCGGTGGGCGATAGCGCTAGCGGGGACCTGCGCAGGTCGAGAGGTCGTAGGTGGGGCCGCGCTGCTGCCGTTCGGGCCTGGCGGCGAGGACCTGCAGATCGCATGGCAGCTGCAGCCGACATGGTGGGGCAAGGGGTTGGCCACCGAGGCGGGTCACGCGCTGGCTCACTATGCGTTCGCCAACGGGGCCGCGGAGATCTTCGCGGTGGTCCGTCCCCACAACCGGCGCGCCGCGGCCTTGGCGGGACGGGTCGGGATGGAGTGGGTCGGGGAGACCGACAAGTACTACGACCGGGAGCTGTCGGTCTACCGGCTGCTGCACGCCGACCTGGACCTTCCCGTAGGAGGAGTGCGGATCAACCGACCAGACCGCACCGCCCAGTCGGAGTAGCGCCCCGCATCACTGGGACGCCTGCTTGGTGGTGGCGTCCATGAGCGCATCGGTCAGGACGACGGAACCCCGTACATGAAGCCTCGTTGGGTGAGCTGACGCCGCAGGTTCCGCCGAGCATGGAACATCAGCTGGTAGACGGCGTTTCGGTTCGAGCCAAGCTGTGCTGCCAGCTGCTCGATCGTTGCCCCGTGCACCACAAGGCCCACGAACACCGCTCGTTGCCGAGCGGTCAGGGCGGTCGTCATCGCGGACACCACGGCCTGTCTGAGCTCGAACGCCTCAACGTCGGCGTCTGGGCCATGAGGCCCCAAGGGCGTGATGCGGTCCCAGTCCTCGCCGACCAGCAGGTGAGAGCCGGTGCGGCGGTTGTGCTGGCGGATCTTCACTCGAACCTCGAAGGTGACGAAGCTACGGGCCCAGGTCGTGAACTTGCTCTCGCCTCGGAAGTCACGGATTCGTCTGATGACCGAGACCAACGCGTCCGCAGCGGACTGATGGGCAAGGTCGTCACGCTCGGGGCCGGAAAGGCGCGATGTGCTCGACCGGTGGGCCAGCTCGCTGCGAGCGGCGCGCAACAGATACGCGTACAAGGCGTCGGCGGCGGCTTCGCGGCCGGGCCCTGGGCCGGTCAACGCGCTGGTCCAGCGCGAGTTCTCCTCGGCACGCCCGGGTTCGTCATCTGTCGCCGACGGCGCGTGGTCCGTATCGCTCGGAGTCGATCCCCGGTTCTCCTCCAGCGGCGCCCCTGGAGACTCGTCCGCGACCAGCGACGCGGATGACGGGCCGTAAAAGGGACTAGCTGGTCCACTATATGGGGCTTCCATTTCGGGGCACCGCTGCTCCAATGGCTCGGCAGTCATGGGCGTGTTCTCCGGAGGCTGTTGTGTCGGAATGCATTGACGTTCAGGCGAAGTTGGGCGATCGACGGCCTTCCCTGACGGTGGCCGGAGAAATGGTGTACCCGCTCGGCCCGAGGACTACGAAGTGGACCATCGGGTTCAGTTTAGCCTTTCGTGGATGACGTGGCGAGTCGTGGCCGTCCACGGGCTGGGTCGGCGCGCCGAGGCGGCGAATCGCGGGGCGGGGTGCGGCGCAGCGGTGATGCGTCACCGGTCGCCCGCGAGGCCGCGGTGACGGGGGGCGCGACGGGCACGGATGCATGAGGGCAAGGCGCACGGAGGCCTCGACGAGACGCAGACGGTGCGCAGGGGAGGCGGCCCGCCGGGGAGGTTCGTCCGCGGCCAGGGCTGTCGCGACGCCTGCCCGGCCGGTGAGAAGGCGCGTTGACCCGCCTCAGGGCCGTGCGGCGCGCGTGAGTATTGGGTCGGTCGTCCCGCACAGGCGCCCGGGCCCCCGAGGTCGGGGGCCCGGGGGGCCTGCTCAGTCGAGCAGTCCGACCTGGGCGCGTGCTGTCCGGCTGCGCGCCGCCGTTGTGGCGGTCCTCGTGGCAGGGCGGGGTTGGGAGATGAGGCCTACGGCGACGAGGGACAGGACCGCAACTCCGGTCAGGTACGCGGCGACGACGTTGCTCGTCCCGAACTCGGCGTACAGTGCGGTCGCGATGAGGGGAGCGAACGCGCCCCCGGCAACGGCGCCGAGCTGGTAGCCGAGGGAGACTCCGGAGTAGCGGACCTTGCGGCCGAACATCTCCGAGAACAGGGCTGGCGCCGGCCCGTAGGTGAAGCTGAAGAAGACTTGGGCGACGACCAACGCGATGGTCGCCAGGGTCACGCTGCCGGTGTTGATGAGCCAGAACATCGGGAACACCCAGATGCCGAGCGCAACGGCACCGATGGCATATGTCTTGCGTCGGCCGATCCGGTCGGACAGGTGAGCCGCGGCCGGGATCGTGGCGATCGAGACGACCGCCGCGATGATGACCGCCGTGAGAATGGCGCTCTTGGGCAGGCCCAGGCCGGTGGTGAAGTAGGCCAGGACGTACACGGTCAGGACGTAGTAGGCGGCCGCGTTCAGCAGGGTGGCTCCGGCGGCCTGAAGCGTCTCCTTCCAGTGCTCGCGCAGCAGCTCCACCAGCGGCAGCCGGTTCGACTGGTCCTCCTGCGCAGAGTCCACGCCCTCGAGCCGGGACTGGGCGTAGATACCGACGCCGACCAGAAGAACGCTCAGGAAGAAGGGGATTCGCCATCCCCACTGGAGGAACGCGGCTTCACTGGTGGTCGCGGACAAGGTCACGAAGATGACGTTGGACAGGATGAGGGCCAGGGGGACGCCGATCTGGGCGAAGCTGCCGTAGAAGCCGCGGCGATGCGCTGGCGCGCTCTCGCAGACGATGAGAACCGCGCCGCCCCACTGGCCGCCCAGGGCAAGGCCTTGGATGAGTCGCAGCGCCACGAGGAGGACCGGGGCCAACGTTCCAGCCGACCCATATGTCGGAAGGAACCCGATCGCCGTGGTCGCGGCGCCCATGAGCATCATGGCGGTCACCAGCGTGGGCTTGCGCCCGAACCGGTCACCGAAGTGACCGAACAGCGCCGCGCCGAAGGGCCGCACGAGAAAGCCGACCGCGAACGTCGACAGTGACAGCAGCAGGCCGGCCGAGCTACTGAACGACGGGAAGAACAGCTTGTTGAGAACCAGCGCGGAGGCGGTGGCGTAGATGAAGAAGTCGTACCACTCGATCGCCGAGCCGGCGACCGCCACGATGACCTTCTTGCGCATGCCGAGGGCTGGGCCCTGAGTCGTGTCTGTTGTCGTTGCCATGGGAGTCCTCGTTCGGATAGTGCTGGAGGTGAGCCGAGCGGCGGCTGCACTTGTGAGTGCGGCCGAGCCGTCGTGTCTTTGTTCAGTCGATCGGTGCGCGCGAGCCACGCCCGATCAAGGCGTGCAGCTGTTCGAGGACCAGGCGCAGGACCTCGGCTGTCGGTGAGTTCAAGCCCTCGCCCTCATGGAGCTGCGTGTGTGCGGTGCCGAGAATGAACTCCGGCTGCCGTACGACCGCGGCGTCGAGCTTGTGGAGAATCTGGCGAAGGCTGAGCTGGGCGCGGACGGTCCCGAGTGGGCTCATGGATGCGCCGAGGATCGCGACCGGCTTGCCCTTCAGCGGTGGTGCGACACCGTCCACGGGCCGGGAGAGCCAGTCGAGCGCGTTCTTCAGCACGCCGGGGATCGAGGCGTTGTACTCGGGCGTCGCGATCAGCAGGCCGTCTGCGTCGCGGACCTGGCGCCGAAGGTCGTCGACCTGGCTCGGGGCAGGGGTTTCCTGGTCCTCGTTGAAGTGCGGGAGGCTACCCAGCTGTTCGTACACGTCGACGTGAAGGAGCTCGGGGGCCAGCTTGGCAGCCTCGTCCAAGAGCCTGGTGTTGAAGGAGGCGCGGCGCAGGCTGCCCGAGATGCCGACGATCGTGAACGGCGAGGGCATCCTCACTCACCGCCCGTTCGGGTCGCCCACAGCTCCGGGAACGGCAGCACTGTCAGGGTCGGGGTGAGCCAGGCGACGCCGCTGACGCCGAAGTGTGCGGGCCGCGCGCCGAGGGTGCGGTTGGTCGCGAGGTAGTGCAGGTACCTGTACTCGGCCAAACCTTCGGCCACGCCGATGAGGGCGCGCGCGAAGGCCCGGAAGTCCGACAGGTCAGGGTCGGCAGAGAGAAGCACCGAGGTCCAGAAGTCGACGACGGCCGGCTCGAGGCGTTGCCCGGCGTCGGGCGCCTCGGGTGCGTCCGACGTGTCGGGTGCGTCGGACGTGTCGGCGGTGGGCAGCTCGTGGCCTCGCCGGCGGGCCAGGGCCAAGGCCTCCTCGTACACGCTTGGCGTAGCGAGAGCCTCGCGCAGCTGCGCGTACTGGGCCGGCATGGCGGCCACCTCCTCGGCGAGGCTGGCGTCCTTGAGGCCGAGACGGAACAGCATCTCGCGGTAGGTCCACGACTGCAGGGACGTGGACCTGCCGTGGACTGCGGTCATGCCTTGCTTGATGGCGGCGAAGTCCGCCGGCAGCATCCACCCCAGCGACCGCCAGGTTGCGTTGAGGCCCGCAAAGTGCGAACCAGCGCGCTGCACGGACGACGTCGCCGCAGACAGTGCGTCCCCGCGCAGGTGGTGCGACGCGGCGCCGATGTCGTGCGAGATGAGCGCGAAGTAGAGCTCCTGGACTTGGCACACCACCAGGAAGGAGAGCTCGCCCTCGTCCTGTGTCACCGGAACCTGGAGCGAGTGCAGGGTGTCGGCCTGCAGATAGGTGTTGTAGGCGGTGCCAGACATGGGGTCCTCCACTAGGCGGCGGTGTCTGTGGTCTGTGGACCTATCGTGAGCGCCCTCGTTATGCTCGGCAAATATCAAATCGCATGTGCGGTATTGCTGAACTGGTATGGGGATGAGCCATGAAGAAGCCGAACCTGCTCGACGGGCGGCTCAAGTTCCGCCACCTTCTGTTGGCCGATGCCATCGCCCGACTGGGCACCTTGAGCGCCGCCGCCGAGGAGCTGGGCATCACCCAGCCCGCAGCGACCCGGACGCTTCGCGAGCTCGAGCTGCTCCTGGGCGTGCCGCTGTTCGAGCGCACGTCCCGCGGCCTGTCCTCGACCCCGGTCAGCGAGGCATTCACCATCCACGCGAGGGCGATCATCTCCCAGGTGCGCCAGGCCGAACGGCACGTCCAGGAGCTGCTGGATGCCGACCGGGGCACCGTGGTGGTCGGCGTGCACCTGACGGGCTCGAATGCGTTGGTGCCGCGCGCCGTCGCGAGCTTGAAGGCGCGCCATCCGATGCTCACCGTGGAGCTGTACGAGGCGCTCCCGCAACGCCTGCTCATCGAGCTGGAAGCCGGCCGCCTCGACCTGGTCGTCGGCCGGCTCACCCGACCGACGGACGAACACTTCATCCGGCGACGCCTGCACGACGAGGCGGTCTCTTTAGCCGTGCGCGCCGACCATCCATTGGCGCGGAGGGGGACGTTCCCTGTCTCCGAGCTGTCGAACTACCCCTGGATCATGCCCAGCTCGGAGGCTCGGCTGCGGGGCGAGCTGGAGGTGTTCTTCGGTGAGCAGGGCATCGAGCTGCCCGTGAACCGGGTCGAGACAACCTCCTTCCTGGCCCTGCGGCACCTGCTGCTGACCACGGACTCCATCGCTGCCGTGTCGACCTCGATCCTGAACACGATCGACGGAGCTGTCTCACTGGGTCCCTCGCTCGATCTCGTGAGCCACAGCGTCGGCATCACCCTGTCCGCCTCGCGCCCGCTGACACCTGCTGCGGCGAAGATGATCGAGGTCCTTCAGGAGCTCGTCGACCAGGGTGCGCCCATGACCAAGTAGGTATGCCTTCCGCGTAAACGCGCATTGGCGTGGCATGACCCGGGTCGCGCACGATGATCTCTCCAGCAAAGCCGAAGGCCGGTGTTGGCCTGGCGACGAGGAGTGATTCAGGTGACCACACCCACCAGTACGTTCGTTCCCAACGGGCCTGAGGCACTGGCGTTCAGGCACGCCCTGCGGCACTTTCCCACGGGCGTCAGCATCGTCACCATCAGCGACGGCACCGGCGTCCACGGGATGACGGCCAGCTCGTTCTCACCGGTCTCGCTGGACCCACGACTGTGCGGGGTCAGCGTCAACAAGCCGGGCCGGATGCACGAGCTGCTCATGGCCACCGATGGTTACTACGGGCTGAGCATCCTGAGCAACAAGCAGGGCGCCATCGCAGACTGGTATGCCCGCAGCCCGTGGGCGGTCTCGCCCGACGTGCAGATGGACGTCCAGCACGGTTGCCCCGTCATCCAGGACTGTCTGGCCTGGTTCCTGTGCCGCAAGTGGGGCACCTACGACGGGGGTGACCACTCGATCTTCGTGGGCGAGGTCATCGACCACGGTTCGAAGGAAGAGGGGGACGTCGCGCCCCTGATCTTCCACCACTCCAAGTACTTCAACCTCGGAGACAACATCCCGCGGGGTGACGCGACCGTCCGGTGACGGGCCTCCCCGGAGGCACGAAGCAGTGCCCGAAGGCCGCCGGACCGTCCCGGCCGCCTGGGCGAATGTGCGGACCCTTCCCGCGCATCAGGGTGAGTCCGATGCAGTGACCTGTGCCCGGCAGCCCGCATCCTGACCTGCGACCCGCTCCAGCCCCAGCGGTCCCTGCTAGGTCGCATCGCCCCCTCCTGGGATCCGCGAGCAGGGAACTGATGTACCGCCATTCGTCGACCTGACGTGCGCGTCTCCTCCTGGAAGCGGTCGTGCGAGCCCCCAGGTCATGGACAGGTGGTCGAGCCGGGTCACGCGCGGGGGTGCCGGCGTTGGGCCGCAGTCTCGTTCGAGCTTGTGGTCCACCTGCGCAACCTTGGTGGAGGGCGGTGGAACGTTCCGCCGGACCGACGCTCGCCTGCCAGCGAACCCGTTCCGTCGTCATAGCCGGCTCGAGCGCTCGGTAGACCCTGCACGTGATCAGGCATACCAGAAAGCGCATGACTGGACCGCCAAAGAGCATTAGTCAGGCATCGCCTCTGCTTCCTAGCCTGCATCTATGGCTATTCCCAACGGCACGTCCCACCAGATCCGCAACTTCATCGGCGGGCGGTTCGTCGATGGCGTCGCGACCTTCGACAAGTGCAGCCCGGTCGACGGCTCACTCGTCAGCACCGTGCACGAGGCCGGCCGGCAGCACGTGGACGCCGCTGTTGCCGCGGCCCGAGACGCCCTCGACGCGGGCTGGGCGCAGACCAGTGTGCAGAACCGGGCGGGCATGCTGCGCCGCGTCGCCGACATCATCGAGCGCCGCAGCGAGGACTTCGTCGCCGCTGAGTCGGCGGACACCGGCAAGCCCCTGAGCCTCGTGCGGGAGCTCGACGTCGCCCGCGCCGCCACGAACTTCCGGGCCTTCGCCGACACGGTCGCCGCCGCCGGCCTCGACTCCTACCTGACGGAGCTGTCCGACGGACGCACCGCGTTGAACTACGCCGTGCGCAAACCGCTGGGCGTCGTGGCCATCATCGTTCCCTGGAACCTTCCGCTGCTGCTGCTCACCTGGAAGGTCGCCCCCGCGCTCGCCTGCGGCAACACCGTCGTGGTCAAGCCTTCGGAGGAGACCCCGGCCACCGCGACCCTGCTCGCCGAGGTGATGACGGAAGCCGGCGTGCCGGCCGGGGTGTACAACGTCGTGCACGGCTTCGGGCCCGACTCGGCCGGACAGTTCCTCACCACGCACGCGGACATCGACGGCGTCACCTTCACCGGCGAGTCCTCGACGGGGTCGACGATCATGCGTGCCGTCGCACCCAGCGTCAAGCCCGTCTCGTTCGAGCTCGGTGGCAAGAACGCGGCTGTCGTCTTCGCCGACGCAGACCTCGACAAGGCAGCCGACGGCCTGGCCCGGTCCATCTTCCTCAACACCGGCCAGGTGTGCCTGTGTACCGAGCGGGTCTACGTGCAGCGGCCGATCTTCGAACAGGTCGCGGCCGAGCTGGCCGAGCGGGCCAAGGCGCTGCGACTGGGGCGCCCCGAAGACCCGGACACGACAACCGGTCCGCTGATCTCCCTGGGTCACCGCGAGAAGGTCCTGTCGTACCTGAAGCTGGCCCAGAACGAAGGAGCGAGCGTGCTCGCCGGTGGCGGCGTCCCATCGCTGGGAGGCGACCTGGATGCCGGCGCGTGGATCGAACCGACGCTGTGGACCGGCCTGGACAACAGCCACCGCACCGTACGCGAGGAGGTCTTCGGACCCGTCGCCGCGCTCATCCCGTTCGACACCGAAGTCGAGGCCGTGCGCCTGGCCAACGACACCCGGTACGGGCTGGCCGCGGTGACGTGGACCTCGGACCTGGAACGCGGCCACCGCGTTGCGCAGCAGATGCGGGTCGGGATGTCCTGGGTCAACGCGTGGTACCTGCGTGACCTGCGCAGCCCCTTCGGAGGAGTGGGACTTTCGGGCATCGGGCGCGAAGGCGGCCAGCACTCGCTGCACTTCTACACCGAACCGACGAATGTGTGCGTGCAGCTGTGAGCGCCATCGACACCCTGCACGTGACCGCAGCCCAGCGGGCGGCGGCCGACCGTCTCTGGGACGCCCACACCTCCGGGGAGCCCTGCACGCCTGTCCGGGATCTCATCGGGGACACCGACAACGACAGTGCCTACATCGTCCAGTCACTCAACATCGGACGCCGACTCAAGGACGGACGCAGCATCGTCGGGCGCAAGATCGGCCTGACATCCGCAGCAGTCCAGACACAGTTCGGTGTCACAACCCCCGACTACGGCTCCCTGCTCGACGACATGGTGTTCGCCGACCGTGAGCGGCTGGACCTGTCCACGTTCCTGCAACCGCGCGTGGAGGCCGAGGTCGCGTTCGTCCTCGGTTCCGACCTGGACGCGCCGACGGCGAACGTCGCCGACGTCCTGCGAGCGACCCAGTTCGTCCTGCCAGCCATCGAGGTCGTCGACTCACGCATCAGCGGATGGGACATCCGCATCACCGACACCATCGCCGACAACGCCTCCAGCGGCGCCGTCGTCCTCGGCACGACCCCGCGAGGCCTCGACGGGCTGGACCTGACCGGCCTCGGCATGACCCTCGAGCACGACGGCGACGTGGTCTCTACCGGTACCGGAGCCGCATGCCTGGGCAGCCCCGTGATCTCGGTGGCGTGGCTCGCCCGGCAGATGGCCCGCAGAGGTCGCTCGTTGCGCGCCGGGGAGATCGTGCTGTCCGGCGCCCTCGGACCCATGGTCGGCGTCGACCACTCCGGCACGTACACCGCGCGCCTCGATGGCCTCGGCGAGGTCCGCGCCACGTTCAGCACCCCCCGCCCCACTCACGAAGGAGACCCGGCATGACCGTCGGAGTAGCCATCATCGGCTCAGGCAACATCGGCACCGACCTCATGTTCAAGGTCAAACGCCTGTCCACCACCTTGCACGTCGAAGCCATGGTCGGGATCTGTCTCTTATACACATCTCCGAGCCCACGAGACGGAGCTACATCTAGGGGGGGGTGTTTTGGTTGGGGGGGGGGGGGGGGGGGGGGGGGGGGGGGGGGGGGGGGGGGGGGGGGGGGG
>NZ_JBPGXG010000107.1:0-16633 GCF_056755255.1 Monashia sp. HAY1-5C
CTCGTCAGCGGTGGCGTCATCGTCGTGGTCGCGGCCCTGCTCTACCTCGTGTTCCGACGCAAGGGGTGGATCTAGGGACGGCCACCGCGTCAGAACTCTGACGCGATGGCCGTCGCCGTCGTGCGGGCGCGCAGGTCAGTCGCGCGTCAGCTTGCGGTAGGTGACCCGGTGGGGACGAGCCGCCTCGGGACCGAGGCGCTCGACCTTGTTGGCCTCGTAGGACTCGAAGTTGCCCTCGAACCAGTACCACCGCGCCGGGTCGTCCTCGGTGCCCTCGTAGGCGAGGATGTGCGTCGCGACCCGGTCGAGGAACCACCGGTCGTGGGAGATGACGACGGCGCAGCCCGGGAAGTCGAGCAGCGCGTTCTCGAGCGAGCCGAGGGTCTCGACGTCGAGGTCGTTCGTCGGCTCGTCGAGCAGGAGCAGGTTGCCGCCCTGCTTGAGCGTGAGCGCGAGGTTGAGGCGGTTGCGCTCGCCACCGGACAGGACGCCCGAGAGCTTCTGCTGGTCCGGGCCCTTGAAGCCGAACTGCGACACGTAGGCGCGCGACGGGATCTCGACCTGGCCGACCTTGATGTGGTCGAGGCCGTCGGAGACGATCTCCCACAGGTTCTTCTTCGGGTCCAGGCCCTCGCGGCCCTGGTCGACGTAGGAGATCTTCACGGTCTCGCCGATCTTGACCTCGCCGGCATCGGGCTGCTCGAACCCGACGATGGTCTTGAAGAGCGTCGACTTGCCGACGCCGTTGGGACCGATGACGCCGACGATGCCGTTGCGCGGCAGCGAGAAGGACAGGTTGTCGATGAGGACGCGGTCGCCGAAGCCCTTCCTCAGGTTGTTCACCTCGATGACCGTCGAGCCCAGGCGCGGGCCCGGCGGGATCTGGATCTCCTCGAAGTCGAGCTTGCGGGTGCGCTCGGCCTCGGCCGCCATCTCCTCGTAGCGGGCCAGGCGGGCCTTGGACTTGGCCTGGCGACCCTTGGCGTTGCTGCGGACCCACTCGAGCTCCTGCTTGAGGCGCTTCTGCAGCTTCTGGTCCTTCTTGCCCTGGACCTGGAGGCGCTCGGACTTCTTCTCGAGGTAGGTCGAGTAGTTGCCCTCGTAGGGGTAGAGCCGGCCGCGGTCCACTTCGGCGATCCACTGGGCGACGTTGTCGAGGAAGTAGCGGTCGTGGGTGACCGCGATGACGGCGCCCGGGTAGGACTCGAGGTGCTGCTCGAGCCACTGCACCGACTCGGCGTCGAGGTGGTTGGTCGGCTCGTCGAGCAGCAGCAGGTCCGGCTTCTGGAGCAGCAGCTTGCACAGGGCGACACGGCGGCGCTCGCCACCGGACAGGTTGGTGACCGCGGCGTCCGGCGGCGGGCAGCGCAGCGCGTCCATGGCCTGCTCGAGCTGGGAGTCGAGGTCCCAGGCGTCGGCGTGGTCGATGTCCTCCTGCAGCTTGCCCATCTCGGCGAGCAGCGCGTCGTAGTCGGCGTCGGGGTCGGCCATCTCGGCGGAGATCTCGTTGTAGCGGTCGAGCTTGGCCTTGATCTCGCCGGCGCCCTCCTCGACGTTGCCGAGGACCGTCTTGTCCTCGTTGAGGGGCGGCTCCTGCAGGAGGATGCCGACCGTCGCACCGTTGGCGAGACGGGCCTCGCCGTTGCTGGGCTGGTCGAGTCCGGCCATGATCTTGAGGATCGTCGACTTGCCCGCACCGTTCGGACCGACCATGCCGATCTTCGCGCCGGGATAGAACGACATCGAGACGTCGTCGAGGATGACCTTCTCGTTGTGCGCCTTGCGCGCACGGGTCATGGTGTAGATGTACTCGGCCATGCGCAGAAGGCTATCTGCCGCACCGCGCACGACCGAATCGGTGCCGCCCGGGTGACGGCACCCCGCCGGCGCGTGCTCAGGCAGGCACCTGCTCGACGTCGTAGTCGTCGGTCTCGGGGTCACCGAGCAGCGAGGACCCTGCCTCGAGCTCACCGGTCACGACGCCGTTCTCGTCGACGCCGGCCGGACGCTCCTCACCGGACAGCTGCTCGAGCGCGCCACGCACGTCCGGGTCGGAGGTGCGGTCCTGGCCCAGAGCCGCCGCCCGGCTCACCCGCTCGAAGACGGCCCGGCCCCACCCGAGGTCGTGCCCGATGTGGTCGGCGTCGATCTCGGTCGCCGTGCGCTGCTGCCCGTCGGCTCCGACGTACTGCTTGACGGAGACGTTGCCCTCGACGATGACCGGCTGTCCCTTG
Organism: Monashia sp. HAY1-5C; assembly: GCF_056755255.1. Lineage (NCBI taxonomy): Bacteria > Bacillati > Actinomycetota > Actinomycetes > Micrococcales > Intrasporangiaceae > Intrasporangium > Monashia sp. HAY1-5C. Next base: position 2,235 of record NZ_JBPGXG010000107.1, read on the forward strand.
CGCAGGGAGGCGGCCGCGTTGGCGGCGAGCGCGTTGAAGGCGATGACGGAGTAGAAGCTCGTGTCGAGGTCGGCGAACTTGCCGTCGGCCGTCCGGCGGAACGGTGTCGTGGCGATGCGGAAGGTCGTGAAGACGTTGCCGTTGCGGCCCTGTCGCTCGACAGGGTCGCTGACGACGTTGCCGTGGACGGTGATGCGGGTCTCGTTCATGGGCCTGCTCCCTGCTCGGTCCGGCCACGGGGCCGGCTCGTTGACGGCGGGCGGCGGCTTGCCACCCGCGACCACCGTGCCGCGAACCGGTCGACCGCGCCGAGCCCCGAGCATCGGCCTGTGGACGAACACCACTGCGGGACAGGGGGTGTGGACGAGCAACCCTCGGGTCGTCAGCGGGCGGCGGCGTCGAGCTGCTCGCGGGTCTCGCGGTGCCGGGCGAGCACCTGGTCGACCGGGACGAGGACCCGGTCGTCCGCGACGGCCGCGACGGCCTCGGTCAGGCGCGCCGCGACGATCCGGCGGCGACGGCGCGCGCCGACCTGCGCCCACGCCCTCGAGGCCGCACCGAGCACGAGCCCGAGGACGACCCCGCCGACGAGCAGCACGAGCGGCAGCGGGAGCACCCACCACGTCGGCGCCTCGGGCCGGGGCAGCTGGAGCAGGCCCATGACCCAGAGCACGAGGTACCACACGAGCCCGGCGACGGCGCCGATCCCGAGCATCCACTGCAGGACGTCGACGAGGAACCACCACGCCGGGCGGCGGCCCCGCAGCGGAGTGTCGAGCAGGGCCCGGTCGAGGGCGTCGGCGAGGCCGTCCTCGCCCTGCCGGACCGCGTCCTCGGCGGCGGTGGCCCAGCGGACGGGCAGCTCGGCGGTGGCGTCGCGGACGAAGGATCGCGTCGCGAGGTCGACCGCCGAGACGGCGGCAGCGGTGGGGGCGGGGACCGAGGACCGGCCGAGCACGGCGCGCACGTCCTCGCCGCCGATCTCGACGGGGATCGGGCGCGCGCCGGCCCGGTCGAGGCGCAACCGGCGGATGGGGTCGGGCGTCAGGGACCGGCTCCACCGTGCGAAGAGCCACGCCGTGTGCCCGAAGGCCTCGCGGCGGTGGTCCCGCTCGACGGCGTCGAGGACCACGGGCACGCCCGCGGCCCTCGCGAGGGAGGCGTCGAGGCCGGCACGCGGGAGGCGGCCCACGTCGGGCTCGCGCTCGGCGACGCCCCGGCGCAGGGTGGTGGCCGCCGCGACGACGTCGGCGCTCAGGCGCTGGCGCGCGGCCGCGTGGCCGGCGACGGCGTTGGCGATGCGCTGCCTGAGCTCGGGCAGGCCCTGGCCGGTGACCGTCGAGGTGGCAAGGACGGTGGGGCGCCGGACGCCGTCGGCCTCGAGCAGCCTGGCGAGGTCGGTCGCCAGCGTCGCGGTCGCTCCTTCGGGCAGCCGGTCGACCTGGTTGAGCACCCCGAGGGTCACCGCGCCGTGGTGCGACAGGTGCGCGACGAACTCGTCGTGCAGCCGGGCGTCGGCGTACTTCTGCGGGTCTGTCACCCAGACGAACACGTCGACGAGGTCGAGGATCCGCTCGGCCTCCTGCCGGTGGGCCTGCTCGCGCGAGTCGAAGTCGGGCAGGTCGAGCAGGACGAGCCCGTTCAGCGACCCGAGCGACGCGAGCGACCCGAGCGACCCGAGCGACCCGGAGGCCTCGGCCTCCGCCGTGGCACCGACGCCGTGACGGGCCTTGACCCCGAGCCAGTCGAGCAGGCGGGTGGCGTCGGCATCGCCCCAGATGGCCGCGGTCGGCGCCGAGGTCGTCGGCCGCCGGGCGCCGATGGTCGCGACGTCGGCGCCGACGAGCGCGTTGAAGAGGGATGACTTGCCACTGCCGGTGGCGCCGGCGAGGGCGACGACCGTGTGGTCGCCACCGATGCCGGAGCGTTCGACGGCGCGGTCCACGACGTGCCGGGCCCGGTCGGCGTCGGTGCGGTCGAGCTGGTCACCGCCGGCGAGGATGGCCTTCGACAGGGCCGTGGTCCGCGCGGCGAGCTCGGTGGCGCTGACGCGGGTGCCCTGGGCGCGGCCCATGCGGATCGGGCTCATCGGGCGTCCTGCACCGCTGCAGCGGCCTTCCGGAGTGCGGTCGCGTGGTCGGGGTCGAGCTGCACGGTGCTGACGGCTCCTTCGAAACGGGTCTGCTCGGCGGCGTACAGCGACTCGACGCGCTCGACGAGCTGCTCCCTCGCCTTGCGGGCGAGGTCGCGCACCGCCTGGTCGCCGAAGACGGCCTCGAGCAGCTTCTGGCCGACGACGGCGGTCCCACCGGCGATGCCGAACTCGGCCCCGGTGATCCCGGCCGTGCTGGCGAAGGTCACGAGCATGAGCACGACCCCCAGCCCGTTGACGCCGTAGGCGAGGATCCGCGCGGTGGTGCGCCGGTCGCGGCCCTCGTTGCGCACCATGGTGAGGATGTCGCCCTGCCAGTCGCGCACGAGCCGGGCGATGCGCTCGTCGACGTCGGGTGCCGAGCGCTCGAGCCCCGGGTGCGAGGCGAGCAGCTGTGCACCGCCGGGCAGTCCGCGCCACGCGCGCGTGGTCGTCGTGGCGGCCACCTCGGCGCGATCGGCGACGAGCGCCGCGACGCCCGACTGGAGCGCGTCGCCCAGCTCGTCCGCCTTGGCCGGACCGCCCTTGAGGAACGCGGCGAAGCGGTCGCGGACGCGCGACACGGTGGACTCGACCTGGCGGAAGAACTCGCCCGTGCCGACGAACTCCTGCCAGCGGGCGAGGACCTCGCCCCGCAGCAGGCTGCCGTCCGTGACACCGTCGCGCACCGACTCGACGGCGAGCCCGTAGGCGCTCGACGCCGCCGCGACGAGGGTCTGCCCGGCGTCGCGCTGCTCGTCGAGGGCCGCGACGACGGAGTCGACGCGGGCGGTCAGCACGTCGAGCGCGCCGTTCAGGGTCTGGCGGACGACGGCGGCCCGGGACTGTGCGTCGCCGGCGAGCGCGGCGAGCCAGCCCTTGACCCGTTCGGTCTGGTCCTCGGGAAGCAGGCCGTCGCGCAGCGGCGACTCGACGATGGTGAAGATCGGCGCGCCACCGAGGCCCTGCTCGCGCAGCATCGAGGCCAGGTGGGTGCGGATGTCGTCGACGGCCTCGCGGGCGACGCGGTCGAGGACGATCGCGACGGACGCCCCGCGCTCGGACGCCTCGCGCAGCAGGGCCCACGGCACGGCGTCGGCGTAGCGCGCGGCGGTCGTGACGAAGATCCAGAGGTCGGCGGCGGCCAGCAGCTGGGTCGCGAGGTCGCGGTTGGCCTCGACGACGCTGTCGACGTCGGGCGCGTCGATGACGGCAAGGCCCGCGGTGACCGCGTCGGTGGGGACGAGCCGCAGCGCCCCCGGACCGTCGGAGGCGTTGTGCCGGCCGGTGATCCGCGCGAGGCTCGGCAGGATGCGCGGCCCGGCGAACCACCGCTCGTCGTCAGGATGGTGCACGAGGACGGGCGAGCGGGTCGTGGGACGCAGGATCCCCGGGAGGGTCACCTCCTTGCCGACGAGCGAGTTGACGAGCGTCGACTTGCCGGCTCCGGTCGACCCGCCGACCACGGCGAGTAGCGGCGCGTCGAGGGAGGCGACCCTCGGGATGACGTAGTCGTCGAGCTGGGCGAGGAGACGCCGGCGCGTCAGCCGCGCAGCGTCGGCGCCCGGAAGCTCGAGCGGGAAGGTGACGTCGTCCAGGGCAGCACGCAACGCGCCCACCGCCGAAAGAAGGCGGGCATCACCCACCCCTGACTCACCTGCCACGTCCCAATCCTCCCGTGTCACGCCACCACATCCAAACCGGACGAACGGCGTGTTCCGGACGCGCGGTCGATCCCTTGTCGACGCCGCAGGCCGAGCCGACCGAGTCGACCGAGCCGACCGAGTCGACCGAGCCGGCCGAGCCGACCGCCGAGGACCCTGCGGGGTCCGCGCCCCCGGCAGGACTCGAACCTGCGACCAAGAGATTAGAAGGCTCTTGCTCTATCCGCTGAGCTACAGGGGCACTGCCCTTGCGGGCGCCGTCCAATGATAGGCATCCGGACGCGAGAGCCCGATCGCTCAGGTGACCGGTGAGCCGACGAAGGCGCGGCGATGGGCGGTGATCGCCTCGAGGAGGACGAGCTCGCGTCGCTGGGCATCGGCCTCTGCCGTGCCGTGGACGAGCCGCGACCGCAGCAGGGCGAGGTCGCTCGCGCTGTCCTGGAACGCCTCCATCGACCGCTTTGCGGGACGGCCGCCGCTGCGACGGGCCCACTGCCGGGCGGCCCGGCGCAGCCGCAGCTGGGACAGCATCGTCACCTCGGCGTGGGTCAGCCAGCCGGCGTCGGCGTACGGGGACAGGTACTGGCCGATGAGCCGGCCCTCTCGGCGGCGCAGCCACACGAGGAAGCCGACGAAGGCGAGGAAGAGCGGCACCTGGTAGGTCGCGTAGGCCTCGAAGAACCCGTCCATGCCGGCGAGCGCCGACAGGTTCCACAACCCGTGCAGGACCATGGCGCAGACCCAGCCGACGACGACGGCGACGACCCGCGTGGCCGGACGCCGGGCCGACACCGCGATCCCGATGCCGATGCCGGTGAGCGAGGTGAACAGCGGGTGCCCGAACGGCCCCATGAGGCCACGGACGAGGAACGTCGCCGTCAGGCCCTCGTTGCCGTACTCGTCGTAGGCCTGGCCGAGGTAGAGGATGTTCTCGCTGAAGGCGAAGCCGGCGCCGATGAGCCCGGCGTAGACGATGCCGTCGACGATCCCGTCGAACTCCCTGCGCCGCAGCAGGTAGACGAGCAGGACGCCGAGGCCCTTGAGGGTCTCCTCGGTGACCGGTGCGAGGTAGACGGCACCGGTGGCGAGCGGGTCGGTCCAGCGCGCCTCGACGAGGATCTTCAGGCCGAACGTGTTGAGGAAGAAGGCACCGACGACCGCCACGAGCGCGCCCCAGAGGAACGCGGACACCTGGTAGCGCACCGGCTCGGCCTCGTAGCGGTCGAGCCAGAGGTAGGTCGGGACGATGACGAACAGCGGGATGATCGCCGTGAGCGCCGACGTGATGATGACCTGGGCGGTGAGCCGTTGGCCGAGGATGCCCACGAGGACGAGCAGGCAGACGAGGAACACCGAGCCCACGACGCCGACGGTCAGCAGCGAGCGCAGCACCGGGCGCCGCGTCGGGTTGCGTGCCGGGCTCCACTGCGGCCCCGTCGTGACGTCCCCTGAGGTCATGGCGGAAGGCTAGTGCAGCGGCGACCGTGGCAGCCGTGCCGCGTGCACCGCCGTGGGCCTGGGCGGCGAGCCTCTATGGTGGTCCGGTGAGCGAGACCAACCACCGTGCCATCGCGGACCGCATCATCTGGGTCGACTGCGAGATGACCGGGCTGTCCCTCCAGTCCGACGCCCTCATCGAGGTGGCGGCCCTCGTCACGGACTTCGAGCTGAACCAGCTGGGCGAGGGCGTCGACGTCGTCATCCGTCCCCCGGACGAGGCCCTGGAGCAGATGGACGACTTCGTGCGCGACATGCACACGACGTCCGGGCTCATCGAGGAGCTCGACCGGGGCGTGACGGTGCGCGAGGCCGAGACCGTCGTCCTCGACTACGTGCGCACCTTCGTCCCCGAGCCGCGCAAGGCCCCGCTCGGCGGGAACACCGTGGCCACCGACCGCGGCTTCCTCGCGCGCGACATGCCCGTGCTGGAGCAGTACATGCACTACCGCATCATCGACGTCAGCTCGATCAAGGAGCTGTCCCGACGCTGGTACCCGCGCGTCTACTTCAACGCGCCGAAGAAGTCCGGCGGCCACCGAGCCCTCGCCGACATCCGCGAGTCCATCGCCGAGCTGCGCTACTACCGCGAGGCGGTCTTCGTGCCCCAGCCGGGGCCCGACAGCGCCACCGCCAAGGCACTCGCGCAGCCCCACGTCATCCAGCACTGACCGTCCCGCGAGCGGGCCCGGGACTGCCGACCGGGTGGTCACGAGCACCCTTTGGGGCCGTGTACGATTGGCGTCGCTGTCCCACGACGCCGAGCCTCCGGGCCCGGCTCGTGGCATGCATGGTGGGTGTAGCTCAGCTGGTAGAGCACCTGGTTGTGGTCCAGGTGGTCGCGGGTTCAAGTCCCGTCACTCACCCCGGCCAGAGGGCCCCGCACCGTCGGTGCGGGGCCTTCGCCATGTCGTCGCCGTGTCGTCGCTGTGTCGTCACGGCCTCGCCGTCACCGCCCGCAGAGGAGCCGCGCCGCGACGAGGTCGCCGTGGATCATCAGGCCGATGTCGGTGCGGCGCCCGTGCGACTCGCTCGATGCCGTCGTCACGGCGACGCGGTAGGCCGCGAGGTCGTCGGCGAGGTTCTGCGCCACCTCGCGGACGTCGTCCGACGCCGTCGACCGCGCCACGCCGAGCGCCCGGCCCCGCGCGGCGTCGACCGTGCCAGCCGTACCCGTCGACGAGGCGGTGGCGGCGGCAGCCACGACGGCGCCCATGGCGGCGCAGTCGGTGGCGGACGGGCCGGCCACGCGCGACGCCGAGGTGCTGCCGACCGGCCCGGCACCACCGGCCTCGCGGGAGGCGCCGTTGGCGACGACGGCGCTGCCCAGGGCCAGCCCGGTCGCGAGGAGGACTCCGGTCAGGTGGCGCCGCCGACGGACGGCGCTCGTGGTCGGGCTCATGGGGTCACCCCGTTCTGGGTCGCGGGCTGGTACTCGTACGCGCCCCGGTCGTCGTAGGTGCGCACGCCGACGCCCGTGTCGACGGTGGCCGGGTCGTCGACCCGGGGGCGCGAGGCCGCGTCGGTCGTCGGTTGGCCGGGAGCGCCGGAGTTCGCCGAGTCGATGGCGGGCGAACCGGGCTGGAGCGTGAAGTCACCGCCGGCGGGGTTGGTCAGGCCCGGGGCGGCCTGCAGCCCCCGCGGCTCCTGACCGCTCGCGGCCTGGAAGGCGGCCAGCGAGGTGTAGGAGGTCGAGCCCCACACCATCATCGTGCCGGCCACGCTGAGGTTGACGAGGTCGAAGTCGACGCTCGTCCCGAGCTGGGAGGTGGCATCGACACGGATGTTGCCCCTCGTCCTCGGACACTTCACCGTCCCACCGGCGCCGTCCGGGCACCCGATCGCGTTGTCGACGGCGACGTTGTCGGCGATCGTGAAGCCGCTGGCCGTGCCGGACGGGACGCCCTCGAGGTTGATGCCGGCGCTGACGTTCCCGTAGACGGTGTTGCCGACGATCGAGCTGCCGGTGACGCCGTAGTTGTCGATGCCGTGGTCGCCGGTGATGCAGCCGGCGGTGTTGCCGGTCGGCGGGGCGCTGCAGTTGGACATCGACGCGGTGCTGAAACCCATGTTGTGGTAGCTGACGTTGTCGACGATCGTGTTGCCGTCACCGCCCGGGTAGGACTGGATGCCGGAGTCCTCGTTGTCGTGGACGCGGTTGCCGCTGACCACGTTGCCCCCAGAACGCAGGTCGATCCCGACGGCGTTGCGCACGTAGCCGTAGGCGTTCCAGGAGATCTCGTTGCCCGTGAGCTGGTTGCCGGTCGAGCCGTTCGTCACGAAGATCCCCGACGCGGAGTTGTCGGTCACGAGGTTGCCGCTGACGACGGACCCGGTCATCGAGTTGAGGTACATGCCGTACGCCGTGTACCCCTGGACCCGCTGCCCGGACCTCTTGACGGTGTTGCCCGACAGCGTCAGGCCCGTGGCGTTGTAGACGTAGACGGCGTCCTTGCTCGTGTCCTGCATGGTGAAGCCGGACACCGTGAGCCAGCTCTGGTTGCTGATCGTGAAGGCGTGCTTGGGCCCCGAGATGGTCACCGTGGCTCCCGCCGCCGGGCGGAAGGTGATGGGTGACCCCTGGACGCCGGAGTGCCAGGGGAAGACCTCGTCGGTGTACGTGCCGGTCGACACGAGCACGGTCTGCCCCGCGACCGCGACCTTGGCGGCCTTGGCGATGGTGCAGTAGGGGACGGTCGCGGTGCCGGACCCCGTGTCCGAGCAGCCCGCCCCCCCGACGTAGAGGTAGGTCGCGGCTCCGTCGGCGGCGCCGAGCGGTACGGCGGCCAGCCCGAGGGCCGCGACGAGGACGCCCGCCCCGAGCGCCGCCCGGTGCCGTCGGGACGATCCGTGCCTGAGTGTCTCCGAACGTGTCATCGCGGATCCCTGCCTCCGTCCCGCGTCCTGCTCCCCTGTCCTCCCAGTGTCGCTGCTGGTCGCGTCGGACACTCGTCCACGGGCTGGAGCACGCTCTACGTCAGATGGCGTACTCCGCTGCGACCGGCGTTCGCGCACCCGCCGGGGCTCGGCCCCCCGGCCCGGCCCCTGGGGGGTCGGCTCGGGCGGCGCGACACGCGACATCTCGCGCGATCTTCCGGGATGGTGTCGTATCGGGGCACCGGCCTTCGTGGAACCGGTGAGCGGTGGCCGCCGTGCCGCCGAAGAGGACCCCGGACGGGTCCTCGTCCGGACCGAGAGGAGTGGAAGCCATGACGGAGTACCTCATCGCCTTCAACGACGAGTGGGTGCAGGAGCACACCGAGGACGAGATCAGGGCCAAGGGGGTCGCCAGCAGGGCCGTGGTGCGCGAGATGCAGGAGCAGGGTGTGCTCATCTTCACCAACGGCGGCCTCGACGCCGACACCGCGATCTGCAGCGTCGTGGCGCACGAGGGTCGACCCGTGTTCACCGACGGCCCGTTCGCCGAGACGAAGGAGCACCTCGGCGGCTTCTGCGTCGTCGACGTGCCCGACGACGAGACGGCGCGCTACTGGGCCGGACGCCTGGCCGTGGCCCTCGACTGGCCGCAGGAGGTCCACCGCTTCCGCGGTGCCGGCATGGCCCGCACCGAGCCCGCGCAGCGGGCCTGAGCGGTGGCGCGCCGGCGCGGAGTCCCTCGAGACGCTCGTGGGGCGCTGACGGAGCGGTGACCGACGCGACCGCCGACGCAGCCCGGGCGCTCACCCGGGCCCACCACGAGGAGTGGGCCCGGGTGGTGGCCGGCCTGGCCCGGCGCTTCGGCGACCTCGACGTCGCCGAGGAGGCCGCCGCCGAGGCGTTCGCGAGGGCGGCGGAACGGTGGCCGTGCGACGGTGTGCCGCCCAACCCCGGCGGCTGGATCACCACCACCGCCACCCGAAGGGCGATCGACCGGATCCGTCGCGAGTCCCGACGCTCCACCAGGCACCAGGCGGCCCACATGCTCCACGACGACTCACCTGCCGAGCCGACCGGTCCCGTCGAGGACGACCGGCTCCGGCTGTTCTTCACCTGCTGTCATCCCGCGCTGTCGGTGGAGGCCCGGGTGGCACTCACCCTGCGGCTGCTCGGCGGCCTCACGGTCGGCGAGATCTCCCGGGCCTTCCTCGTGCCCGAGACGACGATGGCGCGGCGGATCACTCGCGCCAAGGCCAAGATCGCCGCAGCCCACATCCCCTTCCGCGTCCCGTCGGCCGCCGACGTCCGCGACCGGCTCGACGACGTGCTCGCGGTCGTCTACCTCGTCTTCAACGAGGGCTACCTCACCGGCGAGGGCGAGGACCCGGTCCGCGTCGACCTCATCGACGAGGCGATCCGCCTCGGCCGCCTGCTCCGTGCGCTCCTGCCGGACGACGGCGAGGTCGCCGGCCTGCTCGCCCTCATGCTCCTCACCGACGCCCGACGGTCGGCGCGCGTGTCGGCCACCGGCGAGCTGGTCACCCTCGACGAGCAGGACCGGGGCACGTGGGACCGGGCCCTCATCGCCGAGGGCGACGCCCTGGTCCGCGAGCGGCTCGAGGTCGTGGCGGCCGGCGGCGAGCGGCCGGGGCGGTACCAGCTGCTGGCGGCGATCAGCAAGGTGCACACCGACGCTCCCTCCGCGCGCGACACGCAGTGGTCCCACGTCGTCGCCCTCTACGGGGCGCTGGCGGCCCTCGACCCCTCGCCGGTCGTGCGGCTCAACCGGGCGGTCGCGGTGGCCGAGGTCGAGGGCCCGGCGCTGGGGTTGGCCGAGGTCGACCGCCTCGCCGAGGTCCTCGACCGCTACCACGCGTTCCACGCCGCGCGCGCCGACCTGCTGCGCCGGCTCGGCCGCGTCGACGAGGCGCGCGCAGCCTACGACCGGGCCATCGGGCTCACCGGCAACCCGGCCGAGCGCGCCTACCTCGCCCGCCGCCGCGACCGGCTGGCCGGTTGAGGTGCCGGCGGGCTCGGCCGAGCCGCGCCCACGCCCACCCCACGCCCAGGCCCGACGAGGCTCGACCGGGCTCCGCCGAGCCCGGTCGAGCCTCACCGAACGCACTGGGTCAGCGCCGGCCGGCGGTCTCCTTGCGGTGCTGGGCCAGACGCAGCCAGGTCTCCACGACGGTGTCGGGGTTGAGCGACATCGTCTCGATGCCCTGGTCGAGCAGCCACTCGGCCAGGTCCGGATGGTCGCTCGGGCCCTGCCCGCAGATGCCGACGTACTTGCCGCGCTCGCGGCACGCCGTGATCGCCATGGCGAGCATCTTGCGGACGGCGGGGTCGCGTTCGTCGAAGGACCCGGCGACGAGCGAGGAGTCCCGGTCCAGGCCGAGGGTCAGCTGCGTCATGTCGTTCGAGCCGATGGAGAACCCGTCGAAGTGGTCGAGGAACTCGTCGGCGTTGACGGCGTTGCTCGGCACCTCGCACATCATGACGACCTGCAGGTCGTTCTCGCCGCGAACCAGGCCGTGCGAGGCGAGCAGGTCGATGACGCCCTTCCCCTCGGTGACCGTGCGCACGAACGGGATCATGATCTTGACGTTGGTCAGGCCCATCTCGTCACGCACGTACTTGAGGGCCTCGCACTCCATCGCGAAGCACTCGGCGAAGTCGGCCGACAGGTACCGCGCGGCGCCGCGGTAGCCGATCATCGGGTTCTCCTCGTGCGGCTCGTACCGCTCGCCCCCCAGCAGCCCCGCGTACTCGTTCGACTTGAAGTCGGACATCCGCACGATGACCGGCTCAGGCGCGAAGGCCGCAGCGATGGTCGCGACCCCCTCCGCGACCCGCTGGACGAAGAACTCGCGCGGCCCGGCGTAGGCCGCGATCTGGGCCTCGATCTCGGAGCGCACCCCCGGCTCCTGGTCGTCGAGCTCGAGCAGCGCCCGGGGGTGGATGCCGATCTGCCGGTTGATGATGAACTCGAGACGGGCCAGCCCGACGCCGTGGTTGGGCAGGCGCGCGAACTCGAAGGCCTGCTCGGGCGTGCCGACGTTCATCATCAGCTTGACGGGCAGGTCCGGCATGTCGTCGAGTGCGGTCTCGGTGACGGTGAACTCGCGCAGCCCGTCGTAGACGAACCCGGTGTCGCCCTCGGCGCAGGACACCGTCACCTCGCGGCCGTCGGCGAGGTCCGTGGTCGCCGAGCCGGTGCCGACGACGGCGGGGATGCCGAGCTCACGGGCGATGATCGCGGCGTGGCACGTGCGCCCACCGCGGTTGGTGACGATGGCGCTGGCGCGCTTCATGATCGGCTCCCAGTCGGGGTCGGTCATGTCGGCCACGAGCACCTCACCGGGCTCGAAGTCGTGCATGGCGTCGATCGAGCTCAGCACGCGCACCGCCCCGGCGCCGATCTTCTGGCCGATGGCGCGGCCCTCGACGACGACCGGCCCACGCTCGTCCATCCGGAACCGGCGCAGCGTCGAGCCGGACTGGCGCGACTGCACGGTCTCGGGGCGGGCCTGCAGGATGTAGAGCCCCCCGTCGATGCCGTCCTTGCCCCACTCGATGTCCATGGGCCGGCCGTAGTGCTCCTCGATGCGCAGCGCGTGCTGTGCGAGCTCGGTGACCTCGTCGTCGGTCAGGGACAGCAGCGGCCGCTGCTCCTCGGGCACCGGGACGAACTCGGTCGTGCGCCCGACGCTCACGTCGGAGGTGTAGACCATCTTCGTGGCCTTGCCACCGACTCCGCGCTTGAGGATCGCGGGGCGCCCGGCCCGCAGCGCCGGCTTGTAGACGTAGAACTCGTCGGGGTTGACCGCGCCCTGCACGACCGCCTCGCCGAGGCCGTAGCTGCTCGTGACGAACACGGCGTCCCGGAAGCCGGACTCGGTGTCCATCGTGAACATGACGCCGGAGGCGCCGATGTCCGAGCGCACCATCCGCTGGACCCCGGCGGACAACGCCACGACCGAGTGGTCGAAGTCGCTGTGGACGCGGTAGGAGATGGCGCGGTCGTTGTAGAGCGAGGCGAACACGAGCTTGATCGCGTGCAGGACGTTGTCGATGCCCCGGACGTTGAGGAACGTCTCCTGCTGGCCGGCGAAGGACGCGTCGGGCAGGTCCTCGGCCGTCGCGCTCGAGCGCACGGCGAAGCTGGGCTCCTCGGCGCCTCCCCCGGCCTGCTCGGCGACGAGCTGGTCGAAGGCGCCCCGGATGTCACGCTCGAGGTCCTCGGGAAAGGACTGGTGCTCCACCATCTCGCGGATGCTTGCACCCACCTCGGCGAGGCGCCGCGTGTCGTCGACGTCGAGGTCGTCGAGGAGGGCGTTGATGCGCTCCGCGAGGCCGTCCTCGGCCAGGAAGCGCCGGTAGGCGTCGGCGGTCGTGGCGAAGCCGTCGGGCACGGACACGCCGGCCTTCGACAGGTGCTGCACCATCTCACCCAGCGAGGCGTTCTTGCCGCCCACCGACTCGACGTCGGACAGGCCGAGGTCGGCGAACCTCACCACGTTCTCGGTCACTGCAGGTCCTTCCGGTTCCGGCCCGCCGGGGCGGGCCTCGTTGTCGTGCATGGTCATTCGCTCTGTGGTTCCGTGGATGGTGCCGGCGGTCAACCGCCGTCGCCGAGACGGCGCGTCTGCATGATGACCGCGGCGATCTCCTCGACCGACATGTTCGAGGAGTTGACGACGGGCACTCGGTGGGCCCGGTACATCGCCTCCGCCCGGCGCAGCTCGTAGCTGCACTGGGCGAGGCTCGCGTACCTCGAGCCGGGGCGCCGCTCACCGCGCACCTGGCTCAGGCGGGCGGCCGTCGACAGGAGGCCGAAGCACTTGCCGGCGTAGGCGCGCACCGGGCGGGGCAGGTCGCTGGACTCGAAGTCCTCCTCGACGAGGGGGTAGTTGGCGACCTTGATGCCGTGCTGCAGGGCGAGGTAGATGGATGTCGGCGTCTTGCCGCATCGTGACGGCGCGATGAGGATGAGGTGGGCCTGCTCGAGGTTGCGCATGCTCTGGCCGTCGTCGTGCTCCATCGCGAACTCGACGGCCCGCATCCGGGCCTCGTAGCGGCCGAGGTCGCCGACGCCGTGCAGGGCTCCGACGTGGTGGGCCGCGTTGACGTGCAGCACCCGCTCCACGGTGGCCAGGTGCGACCCGAAGAGGTCGATGAAGGCGCACCGCGTCTGCTGCAGCTCGGCGCACACCTCCTCGTCGGACACCGTCGAGAACACGAGGGGCGTCACGGTGTCGGTCATCGCGGCGTCGAGCTCGGCGACGACCTCGCGGGCCCGCTCCACCGTGCGGATGAAGGGGATCTTGCGCCTGACGAAACCCACGGTCGGGAACTGCTGCAGCATCATGTTGCCGAGGGTCTCGGCCGAGATGCCGGTGCCCCCGGCGAGGAAGAAGGCCGGCGTGGGTGGGGGGATCGCCCCTGGTGCCGTCGCAGGCGTCGTCGGTGAGGCCACGGGGCCACTGTGGCACAGCGGCGGGGTGAGACCGCCCTGCGCGAGACGATACGGACGCTTTCCGGGTACGCCCGAGCATGGTGGTCGGTGGCGGCGTGACGCACCTCACGGGCAGCGGCCCCGCCGCCGCGGGGGCGTCCGACCCGGCCCTTGATCCGTGCTCAGCGCCGATTTTGTCGGGAACGACTCGCGCTGCTAACGTTTCCCCTCGTTGCGCCGCTAGCTCAATTGGCAGAGCAAGTGACTCTTAATCACTGGGTTCGGGGTTCGAGTCCCTGGCGGCGCACCATGTATGCAGTCAGGAGCCCGGCCCTTTGGGCCGGGCTCTACTGCTGTCCGCGTCAGGGTCCCGCGCAGCCAAAGGCAGGCCCCGGGTGCGCGCCGAACCGCCCACTCCGTAGCGGCGGCTCTTCCGGCGGATGCCTCGACGTCGTCGCGGGCCAAGTGCCGACACCTTCAGCTCGGCCATTGTCTTCCCCAGGATTGCGCTCGTCCTCTCTCGAGGCGCCTACTGATGGACGACGGGCGCTCCGTGCCGCCCGCGTCGCTCGTCACCGCGTGCAGGCGCGGCCCCACGAGGACGGTTCCCCCGGGACGGCTGGCATCTGCCGCGGAGGACGCCATTGACTTCCGCATCGCAGAAGTTACTATCCGCTGGACAGAATCTGCGAGGAGTTGAGTCATGCCTACCCGACCCGCCAGGAACCCCACCGCCTGTCTCTTATACACATCTGACGCTGCCGACGACGGA
>NZ_JBPGXG010000108.1:0-16552 GCF_056755255.1 Monashia sp. HAY1-5C
TCCGTCGTCGGCAGCGTCAGATGTGTATAAGAGACAGGTCGGTGACGGCGGCGTTGAACGCGGCGATCTCGACGTCGGCGGCGTTGACGTAGTGCCCCACGACGTCGGCGCCGAAGACCGTGCGGGCCAGCGTCGACCCGTCGAGCAGGTCGCGGGCCTCCTGGAGCGTCGAGGGGACGCGCAGCTTGTCCGAGGTGTAGGCGTTGCCCTCGAAGGCGTCCTCGAGGACGAGCTCCTGCTCGATGCCGTGGAGGCCGCCGGCGAGCATCGCGGCGACGCCGAGATAGGGGTTCATGTCGCCACCGGGCACCCGGTTCTCGACGCGCATCCCGGCACCGTGACCGACCACCCGCAGCGCGCAGGTGCGGTTGTCGTGACCCCAGGCGACGGCCGTCGGGGCGAAGCTGCCGGGCTGGAACCGCTTGTAGGAGTTGATGTTCGGAGCATAGAAGTACGTGAACTCGCGCATCGTCGCCAGGACACCGGCGATGAACTGGTCGAAGACGGCGCTCTGCCCGTGCGGGCGCGCGTCGTCGGCGAAGACGACGCCGCCGTCGAGACCACGCAGGGACAGGTGGACGTGGCACGAGCTGCCCTCGCGCTCGTCGTACTTGGCCATGAACGTGATCGACTGGCCGCGCCGGGCCGCGATCTCCTTGGCGGCGTTGCGGTAGATGACGTGGTTGTCACACGTGGGGACGACCTCGTCGTAGAGGAAGGCGATCTCGTGCTGGCCGAGGTTGCACTCCCCCTTGGCCCCCTCGACCGTGGCTCCCGCCGCGTACATCTCGTTTCGGATCTCGCGCAGCAGCGGCTCGACGCGGTCACCACCGAGGATCGAGTAGTCGACGTTGTACCGGTTCGCGGGCGTCAGGCCGCGGTAGCCCTGGTCCCACGCCCGGTCGTAGGAGTCCTCGAAGACGATGAACTCCAGCTCGGTGCCGCAGTAGGCGCGGAAACCCATCTCGGCCGCCCTGTCGACCTGGGCCTTGAGGACCTGGCGCGGCGACTGGCGCACCGGGCCGCCACCGTCGAGCCACGCCAGGTCGCACTGGATCGTCGCCGAGTGCGGCGCTCCGGGCGTGCGGCGCAGTGTGGACAGGTCGAGGTCGAAGAGCATGTCGCCGTAGCCGCGCTCCCACGACGAGATGGCGTAGCCGTCGACCGTGTTCATGTCGACGTCGACGGCGAGCAGGTAGTTGCACCCCTCGGTGCCGGCCTCGAGCACGTGGTCGAGGAAGTAGTGCCCGTGCAGGCGCTTGCCGGCAAGGCGGCCCTGCATGTCGGTGAAGGCGACGACGACGGTGTCGATCCGGCCCGTGCCGATCTCGTCGCGCAGCTGGTCCAGGGTGAGCGTCGGGGCTGCTGCCATGTGCAGGTCCTATCCGATGAGTCCGCGCAGGAGCGCCGAGGTGGCGTCGCAGTGCTCCTCCATGACGGCCCGGGCACGCTCCGGGTCGCCCTGCAGGATCGCCGCGACGATGTCGTGGTGCTGGGTGTTCGAGTGCTCGATGTTCCGGCTCAGGACCGGGATCGCGGTCAGCATGTCGTGCAGCGCCGCCTGGGCCCGCGTCACGGCGTCGACGAGCATCGGCGAGCCGGACAGCGTCGCGATGGCCAGGTGCAGGCGCGAGTCCGCGACCCGGTGGGCCGCGTCGTCGGCCGCCTCGTCGACGGCGCGCAGGCTGTCGGCGAGCCACGCGCGCTGGTCCCCCGCGAGCGGCTGCGACGCCGCGAGCCAGGCGGCGCCCGGCTCGACGACCCGGCGGAAGGTCAGCGCGTCGACCATCGCCGCACCGCTGCGCACCGGAGCGGCCCGGCGCTCCCACGTCGCGGCGTGGACGGCGCCGTCGTAGGTCACCCACGTGCCGCCGCCGCGACCGCGCCGGGTCGTGACGAGTCCCGACTCGCGCAGCGCCGCGATGGCGTCACGCAGCGTGTTGCGCCCGATACCCAGCCGCTCGGCCAGCTCGCGCTCCGGCGGCAGCTGCTCGCCGTCGGGGAGGACCCCGAGCCGGATCGCCCGCGCCAGCTGCTCGACGGCGTGCTCGAAGGCGTTGCCGGACGCCGGACGCAGGACCGCGTCCGGCAACGCCGTCAGGCCCAGCGGCTGGGGCGTCTGGGCTCCCCCGACGGGCTCCATGTCAGCCGAAGATCTCCGCGGCCGGCTTGGTGTCGTGCCCCGCGGGCACGTCCCGCATGAAGTGCCGGCGACCACCGGCGAACCACGCCACCGTCGAGAAGACGACGACGACGCCGACCGCGACGGGCGCGTAGTTGAACGTGTCCACCGTGACCGGGCTCGCCGGCGGGAGCATGAAGAGCACGACGATGAAGACGACCCACGCGACCGAGACCCAGCCGATGGGGGCGCTCCAGCGGCCGAGGTTCCACCGGCCCGGCCGGAAGTCGGGGTTGCGGCGGCGCAGGAACACCGGCACGACGTAGGCGATGTAGAGGCCGATGACCGCGATCGAGGTGACCGCGAGGTAGGCGGTCGTGGAGGCGAGCGCGGGCGCCGTCAGGACGACCGAGCACCCGACGCACAGCCAGATGGAGTTCGTCGGCGTCCCGGTGCGGGGGTTGACCTGCGACCACCACCGCGACCCCGGCAGCGCGTTGTCGCGCGAGAACGCGTACGACATGCGCGAGTTCGCGGTGACCGAGGCCATGCCGCAGAAGAACTGGGCGACGGCGCAGATGAAGAGCAGGAAGATCCCGAGCGAGCGACCCGCCGCGTCGATGAAGATCTGGGCGGGCGGCAGGCCGATGTCGGTGTGCAGCGCGCCGTCGTAGCTCTGGATCGCGGCCGTGACCGCGACGAGCAGCACCCAGCCGGCGAGGATCGACACCCACACGCTGCGGACGATGCCCTTGGGGGCCTCGACCGACGCGTTCTTCGTCTCCTCGGCGACGTGGGCCGACGCGTCGAAGCCGGTGTAGGTGTACTGCGCCATGAGCAGGCCGATGAGGAAGGCGTAGAACGGCGCGCCCCAGCCGGTGCGGTTCTCGAAGTGGGTGAAGGTCCACGAGAGGTCCTGGTGCTTGTCGGGCACGACGACGAGCACGCCGACGATGACGGCGACGCCGACGAGGTGCCACCACGCGCTGACGTTCGACAGCACCTTGACGAGGTCGACGCCGAACGTGTTGAGCAGCCCGTGCAGGACGATGACGACGAGGAACGCGACGAACGTCGACCCCGCCGTGACCTGAAGGTCGAAGACCAGGCTCAGCAGCGCCATCCAGGTGACTGCGGCGCCGTAGTCGATGGCCGCGGTGACGGCGACCTCGCCGAGGAAGTTGAACCAGCCGACGTACCAGGCCCAGACGCGCTTGTTGCGGCGGGCGAGGCGACCCGCCCAGAAGTAGAGGCCGCCGGCCGTCGGGTACACCGAGCAGACCTCGGCCATCGCCAGCGCGACGCAGAGGACGAAGACGCCGACGAGCGGCCAGCCGATGGAGATGGCTACGGGGCCGCCGGCGTTCATGGCGATCGCGTAGCTGGTGATGCAGCCGGCGAGGATGGAGATGATCGAGAACGACACGGCGAAGTTCGAGAACCCCGACATGCCGCGGTGCAGCTCCTGCTTGTAGCCGAGCGACGCGAGCAGACCCTCGTCGTCGTGGTGGTCGGCGGACGCGGCGGCGGCCGGACCGGGCCGTGTGTGGAGCGGTGTGTCGAGCGGCGGGTCGAGTGGAGGACCGACGGGAGGGGACGGAGGAACGCTCATGCACTACCTCGCAAACATCAGGCGGCAGACCTTTGCCTGCCGCATCATGTGATGCGTGGCATCAAATACCCGCAGAACCGGCGGCGTCAATGGTTCCGCTTCAAACCTTTTCCGCCGGCCTTCGCTGACAGGCGAGCTTCGGTGGACGGGTCCTCTCCCGTCGGCGACGACGCGGCGTCAGACGAGGCGCGTCATCCAGCCGTGGGCATCCTCCGCGCGGCCGTACTGGATGTCGAGCAGCGCGGAGCGGATGGCCTCTGCGTAGCGGTCCTCGTGGCCCTCGCGGCGGTGGTCGACCGAGCCGCCGTCCCAGCGCAGCTCGCCCACCGGGGTGATGACGGCCGCCGTGCCGCACGCGAAGATCTCGACGATCTCGCCGCTCGCGGCGCCCTCCTTCCACTCCTCGATGGGGATGCGCCGCTCCTCCGGCTCGAGGTCGAGCTCCTTGGCGATCTCGAGGATGGAGCTGCGGGTGACGCCCTCGAGGATCGTGCCGGTGAGCTCGGGCGTGATGATGCGCCCGTCCTTCGTCACGAGGAACAGGTTCATCCCGCCCAGTTCCTCGATGTAGGTGTGCGTCGAGGAGTCGAGGAACACCGCCTGGTCGCAGCCGTGCTCGATGCCCTCGAGCTGGCCGGCGAGCGACGAGGCGTAGTTGCCGCCGCACTTGGCGGCGCCGGTGCCACCCGCACCCGCGCGCGCGTACTCGGTCGAGATCCACAGGGTCACCGGCTTGAGGCCGCCGGGGAAGTACGCGCCGGCCGGCGAGGCGATGACCGAGAAGGTCACCTGCTGGGCCGGGCGGACGCCGAGGAAGGCCTCGGAGGCGAACATGAACGGGCGCAGGTAGAGGCTCTTCTCGCCCGCGTCGCCGGCCGGCACCCACTCCTGGTCGACGGTGACGAGCTGGCGCAGCGACTCGATGAAGTCGGCCTCGGGCAGGACCGGCAGGGCGAGGCGCCGGGCCGAGCGGGCGAACCGGGCCGCGTTGGCCTCGGGACGGAAGGTCCAGATCGAGCCGTCGGCGTGCCGGTAGGCCTTCATGCCCTCGAAGATCTCCTGCGCGTAGTGCAGGACGGCGGCGGCCGGGTCCATCCGGAACGGGCCGTACGGCTGGACCCGGGCGTTGCCCCACCCGGCGTCGGCGGACCAGTCGACGAGGACCATGTGGTCGGTGAAGACCTTGCCGAAGCCGGGGTTCCGGAGGATCTCCGCGACGCGCTCGGGCGGGGTGACGTCGTCGCGACGCGTGACCTCGAAGGACAGCTGGGTCATGTCAAACCTCCACGGGAGCCGGTCGGCGGTGATCCACTGCAGGCTATCGCCCACATGGTGAGACGGCGAAGCCGGGCCGGTCGACCGGCCCGGCCTCGTCCTGGAGTCGTGGGGACTCGTCGGAAGTCGTCGAGAGTCAGGAGTCGTCGACGACGTCAGAGACGGCCGGCGATGGCGTCACCGACGGCCGAGGTCGAGCGCGGCGCGTCGCCGCGCTCGGCGAGGTCCTCGGCGACGGCCGACTCGATGCGGGCCGCGTCGGCGTCCAGGCCGAGGTGCGCGAGGAGCATGCCCGCCGACAGGATCGCCGCGGTCGGGTCGGCCTTGCCCTGGCCGGCGATGTCGGGGGCCGACCCGTGCACCGGCTCGAACATGCTGGGCGTGGTGCGCGCCGGGTTGATGTTGCCCGAGGCCGCGAGGCCGATGCCGCCCGCGATGGCGGCGGCGATGTCGGTGAGGATGTCGCCGAAGAGGTTGTCGGTGACGATGACGTCGAAGCGGCCGGGGTCGGTCGCCATGAAGATCGTCGCCGCATCGACGTGCTGGTAGGCGGTCTCGACCTCGGGGAACTCGGCCCCGACCTCCTCGACGGTGCGCCGCCACAGGTGGCCGGCGTGCGTCAGGACGTTGTGCTTGTGCACGAGGGTCAGGTGCCGGCGCGGGCGGGCCTGGGCCCGGGCGAAGGCGTCGCGGACCACACGCTCGACGCCGTAGCGGGTGTTGACGCTGACCTCGGTCGCGATCTCGGCCGGGGTGCCGACGCGCAGCCCGCCACCGTTGCCGGCGTACGGGCCCTCGGTGCCCTCGCGGACGACGACGAAGTCGATCCCGTCCGGCGCGACGCGGGCGACGTCGAGGGGGCTGGCCACCCCGGGGAACAGCTTGGCGGGGCGCAGGTTGACGTAGTGGTCGAGGGCGAAGCGCAGGGGCAGCAGGACACCGCGCTCGAGGACGCCGCTCGGCACGCTCGGGTCCCCGATGGCCCCGAGCAGGATGGCGTCGTGGCCGCGCAGCTCGTCGAGGACCGAGTCGGGCAGCGTCTCGCCGGTGGCGTGCCACCGGCGGGCACCGAGGTCGTAGTCGGTCGTCGCGAACTTCGGCCCGCTCGAGCCGGTGGCGGCGTCGAGGACCTTGAGCGCCTCGCCGACCACCTCGGGACCGATGCCGTCACCTCCGATGACGGCGATCGAGTAGGCATCCTTGACCTGCGTCTCTCCCATGCTGCAAGCCTAGAGGCCGTCTTGTGATGTGGAACGCTCGTCTCATGTCCTGAGCACGACGAAGGCCCCCGCCCGGGTGTGCGGGGGCCTTCGTCGACGGACTTCGGCGGAGCTCAGTCCTCCGTGTGGCCCTGGTCGCGCAGGTCCATCGACTCCTGCAGCGCCTGTCGGGCGGCCATGGCGTCATCGCTCATGGGGATCACATCCTTCGTGCCAGTTCATGTGTGGTCTCAGGGCTCGAGCCCGGGTGGGCGAACCGTCAGCGATGGGGAACGCGGGATCTCCGCGGCGAGGTCGCTGACTACTGGGACTCGCCGCGGCTGGCGATGAGGAGTACGAGCTGCCGCGTCATGCGTTCGACGGTACGCCTGGCTACTGGGGGGTAAAGGGGGTTTCCAGAAACTGAGACGCGACGTCCGGCATCCGTGCAGGAGGACGACGGGCGTGTGGCGCAGGCGACGCGGGGACGGCCACCCGCTCCGGCCTCCCCCGCTCGACAGGTCCCGCGCCGTACGCTCGGCGCGTGAGCGCTGACCACGAGCCGGGGCCCGCGCCCGCCGCGGACAAGACCTCGCAGCCGACCACGGAGCCGACCACGGAGCCGACCACGGAGCGGACCACGGAGCCGGGCCCGCACCCGTCCGCGCACCCGACCCCTGCCGGGCACGCGGTGCACCTCGCGCACGCGGTGCACCCGGAGCAGCGGTTCGAGGAGCGCGCCCGATGGGTCGCCGTGACGCCGTCGAACGCCCGACGCGTCGTCGCCACGGTGCTGGCAGCGCTCGTCCTCCTGTGGATCGCGGTCACCGTCTTCCAGTCGGTCAGCTCCTTCCTCTTCCTCCTGCTGCTCGCCTGGCTCGTGTCCATCGGCATGGAGCCGGTGGTGCTCTGGCTCAGCCGGCGGGGGGTCAAGCGCGGGCTCGCCACCGGCCTGACGATGCTCGGCATGCTGCTCGTGCTCGGCGGGCTGGCCGAGCTGTTCGGGGCCGTGTTCGCCTCGCAGCTCTCGCAGCTCGGCACCCGGCTTCCGGACGCCGGGGCAGCGGCGCTCGACTGGGTCAACGCGACGTTCCACACGTCGTTCGACCTCGCCCAGCTGCAGAAGGCGCTGTCCCTGACACCCGACAAGTTCGGCGAGCTGGCCGGCAAGTACGGCGGCGGCATCCTCGGTGTCTTCGGGTCGGTGCTGACGTTCGTCTTCGACGCGCTGACGATCCTCGTGTTCGCCTACTACCTGTCGGCCGAGAGCCCGCGGCTGCGCCAGACCATCGGGTCCTGGCTGCCGCAGCGCTACCAGCGCGTCTTCATCACGGTCTGGACGATCTCGGTGGAGAAGACCGGCGGCTACGTCGTGTCCAAGGTGCTGCTCGCGGCCCTGTCGGCGGTGTTCCACGCCACGTTCTTCTGGTTCGTCGACGTGCCGTTCTGGTTGCCGCTCGGCCTCTTCGCCGGCATCGTCGGCCAGTTCATCCCGACCATCGGCACCTACATCGGCGTGGCCCTCCCGGCACTGTTCACCCTGCTCGGCAACCCCCTGAGCGCGCTGTGGATCGTCATCTTCGCCACGGTCTACCAGCAGGTCGAGAACTACGTCTTCACACCGCGCATCAGCCAGCGCACCATGGACGTCCATCCCGCGGTCGCCCTCGGGGCGGTCATCGCGGGTGCCGCGGTCTGGGGTCCGATCGGCGCGCTCATCGGCATCCCCATCGCCGCCGTCGCCCTCGCCATCCTCGACACCTTCAGCAAGCGCCACGAGCTGCTGCCCGAGCTCGCCGACCTGGTCGACCTGGTCGACGAGGCCGACGAGGCCGACGAGGCCGACGAGGCCGAGCGGACGCGGTCTGCCGAGGCCGACGCGGACGCGTCGGGGGCTGCCGGCTGAGGGCCGGTCGGGAACCCGCCGCGTCAGTCGTCGAGGTCGACGGCGGTGAACGTCTTGGCGTCGACGACGTCGGACAGCTCGGCCGCGAGCGCCGCCGGCACGTCGGAGTCGACGTTGAGGACGCCGATGGCGCGGTCGTCCTGACGCGAGACCTGCATGCCGCCGATGTTGATGCCGGCATCGCCGAGGATGCGTCCGACGTTGCCGATGACTCCCGGCCGGTCGGAGTACTCGAAGACGAGCATGTGGGCCGACAGCGGGACCTCGAGGTCGTGGCCGTTGACGCCGACGAGCTTGGCGACCCTCTTCGGTCCGGTCAGCGTTCCCGAGACCGACACGACCGTGCCGTCGGCCAGGGTGCCGCGCAGGGTCGTGACGTTGCGGAAGTCGCCCGAGTCGGGGTCGGTGACGAGGCGCACGACGCAGCCGCGCTGCTCGGCGATCACCGGGGCGTTGACGTAGGTGACGGCGTCCTCGACGACGTCGGTGAACAGGCCCTTGAGGGCGACGAGCTTCCACACGCTGACGTCGTGCGCCGTGATCTCGCCGCGGACCTCGACGTCGAGCTGGGCGGGGACCGTGCCCGCGACCGCCGTGAAGATGCGACCGAGCTTCTCGACGAGCGGGATGCCCGGGCGGACCTCCTCGGCGATGAACCCGCTGCTGACGTTGACGGCGTCCGGGACGAGCTCGCCGCCGAGGGCGAGCCGGACCGACCTGGCGACGGCGATGCCCGCCTTCTCCTGGGCCTCCTCCGTCGAGGCGCCGAGGTGTGGCGTCACGACGACGGAGTCGTACGCGAACAGGGGCGACCCGGTGGTCGGCTCGGTGGCGAAGACGTCGATGCCGGCGCCGGCGACGCGGCCCTCGGCGAGAGCCCGCGCGAGGGCGGTCTCGTCGAGGATGCCACCGCGCGCGGCGTTGACGATGCGGACGGTCGGCTTGACCTTGCCGAGGGCCTCCTCACCGATGAGGCCGAGCGTCTCCGGCGTCTTGGGCAGGTGGATGGTGATGAAGTCGGACTGGACGAGCAGCTCGTCGAGCCCCACGAGGTGGGCGCCCAGCTGGCCGGCCTTGGCCGGCGAGGCGTACGGGTCGTAGGCGAGGATCCTCATGCCGAAGCCCTTGAGCCGCTCGGCGACGAGGGCGCCGATCCGGCCGAGGCCGACGATGCCGACGGTCTTGTCGAGCAGCTCGACGCCGGTGTACCTGCTCCGCTCCCAGGCGCCGCTCTTGAGGGCGGCGTTGGCCGGCGCGATGTTGCGCGCCGTCGCGAGGAGCAGGCCGACGGCGAGCTCGGCGGCCGAGGTGATGTTCGAGGTCGGCGCGTTGACGACCATGACACCGGCCTGCGTGGCGGACTGCACGTCGACGTTGTCGAGCCCGACCCCCGCTCGCGCGATCACCCGGAGCCGCTTGCCCGCCGCGATGGCTTCGGCGTCCATCCTCGTGGCGGAGCGGATGAGGACGGCGTCGACGTCGGCCAGGGCCCGCAGCAGCTCCTCGCGGTCGGCCCCGTCGGCGCGACGGACCTCGAAGTCGGGCCCGAGGGCCTCGATCGTTGCGGGCGAGAGCTCTTCGGCGATGAGGACGACGGGCTTGCTCACGAGGTTGCCTTTCGGACGGACGAGGCGCCCGTCCGTGGAGGGATGCGGGCCATCGAGGGCACCACGGTGTGCCGCGAGCCACTCTAGGCGCGTCGGTCGGCCGAACGCACGGCCGGCCACCTCCGAGTGGGGGTGGCCGGCCGTCGGGTCCGGCGGTCAGGAGGCGCTCAGCGAGCGGCGCTGCCCTCGGTGTAGTCGGCGTCGGTCTGCTTGACCCACGCCATGAGCTTGCGCAGCTCGCGTCCGGTCGCCTCGATCGGGTGCTGGGCACCCTTCTCGCGCAGGGCCTTGAACTCCGGCGCACCGGCGTCCTGGTCGTCGATGAACCGCTTGGCGAAGGTGCCGTTCTGGACGTCGGCGAGGACGGCCTTCATGTTCTCCTTGACCCGCGGGTCGATGACGCGCGGCCCCGACACGTAGTCGCCGTACTCCGCGGTGTCGGAGACCGACCAGCGCTGCTTGGCGATGCCACCCTCGATCATGAGGTCGACGATGAGCTTGAGCTCGTGGAGGCACTCGAAGTAGGCGACCTCCGGCTGGTAGCCGGCCTCGACGAGCGTCTCGAAGCCGTACATGACGAGCTGGCTCGCGCCACCACAGAGGACAGCCTGCTCGCCGAAGAGGTCGGTCTCGGTCTCCTCGGTGAACGTCGTCTTGATGCCGCCCGCGCGCAGGCCGCCGATCGCCTTGCCGTAGGCCTTGGCGAGGTCCCAGGCCGTGCCGGACGCGTCCTGCTCGACGGCGAGGAGCACGGGCACGCCACGGCCGTCGACGAACTCACGCCGGACGATGTGGCCGGGACCCTTGGGAGCGACCATGAGGACGTCGGCGTCGGCCTCGGGCTTGATGTAGCCGAAGCGGATGTTGAAGCCGTGGCCGAAGAGCAGCGCGGCGCCGTCCTTGAGGTTGGGCTTGATGTCGTCGGCGTAGACCGTCCGTTGCACCTGGTCGGGCGTGAGGATGACGACGAGGTCGGCGTCCTTGACGGCGTCCGCGACGGACGACACCGGCAGGCCCTCGGCCTCGGCCTTGGCCCGGCTCTTGCTGCCCTCGGCCAGGCCGACGCGGACGTCGACCCCCGAGTCGCGCAGGTTGAGCGCGTGGGCGTGGCCCTGGCTGCCGTAGCCGATGACGGCGACCTTCTTGCCCTGGATGACGGACAGGTCGGCGTCGTCGTCGTAGAACATCTCGGCCATGGTGGCCTTCTCCTTCGGTTCGGTGTGCGGTGGGTCTGGGTGGTGCGGGGGGTCGACGCGCCTGCGGCGCCCGGCGAGGCGTCGGCCGGTCAGGCGCTGCGCAGGCTGCGGTCGGTGATGGAGCGGCCGCCGCGTCCGACGGCGACCATCCCGGACTGGACGAGCTCCTTGATGCCGAACGGCTCGAGGACGTCGAGCAGCGCGCGCAGCTTGTCGGAGTTGCCCGTCGCCTCGACGACGACGGCGTCGGTCGTGACGTCGACGACCTTGGCCTTGAACAGGTGGATCGTGTCGACGATCTGGCTGCGGGTGGCAGCGTCCGCGCGGACCTTGACGAGGATGATCTCGCGCTGGACCGACGCGGTGGGGTCGAGCTCGACGACCTTGAGCACCTCGATGAGCTTGTTCAGCTGCTTGGTCACCTGCTCGAGGGCCGCGCCCTCGACCTCGACGACGACGGTCATCCGCGAGATCTCCGGGATCTCCGTCGGGCCGACGGCGAGCGAGTCGATGTTGAAGCCGCGCCGGGAGAACAGGGCCGCGACGCGCGTCAGCACGCCGGGCTTGTTCTCGACGAGCACGGACAGGGTGTGCTTGCTCATGCCCGGCCTCAGTCCTCTCGCTCCCAGACCGGCGCCTCGTGGCGTGCGGCCTGGATCATGTCGTTGCTGACGCCCGCCGGGACCATCGGCCACACCATGGCGTCGCGGTGGACGATGAAGTCGATGACGACGGGTCGGTCGTTGGTCTCCAGCGCCTGCCTGATGACGGCGTCGACCTCGTCGGGCGTCTCCGCGCGCAGGCCCAGGCAGCCGTACGCCTCGGCGAGCTTGACGAAGTCGGGGACGCGCTGCTCGAGGGGCTGCAGGTTGGTGTTGGAGTAGCGCTCGTCGTAGAAGAGCGTCTGCCACTGGCGCACCATGCCGAGGCTGCTGTTGTTGATGACCGCGACCTTGATCGGGATGTTGTTGATGACGCAGGTGGCCAGCTCCTGGTTGGTCATCTGGAAGCAGCCGTCACCGTCGATGGCCCAGACCGTGCGCTCCGGCTCGGCGACCTTGGCCCCCATGGCGGCCGGCACGGAGTAGCCCATCGTCCCGAGGCCGCCGGAGTTGAGCCAGGCGTTGGGGCGCTCGTACTGCACGAACTGCGCCGCCCACATCTGGTGCTGGCCGACGCCGGCGACGTAGGTGGCCTCCGGGCCGGTCAACGCGCCGATGCGCTGGATGACGTACTGCGGCGAGAGCGTGCCGTCCTCGCTGTCGGTCCACCCGAGGGGGAAGGTCGACTTCCAGCCGGCGACGCGCTCGCGCCACTCGGCGTAGTCCCACGCGCCCGAGCCGGGCTCGGCCGCCGCGCGGTCGTGGGTGATCTGGACGATGAGGTCGTCGATGACCTCGCCGACGTCGCCGACGATCGGCACGTCGGCGATGCGGTTCTTGCTGATCTCGGCCGGGTCGATGTCGGCGTGGATGACCTTGGCGTCCGGCGCGAAGGTCGACAGCTGGCCGGTGACCCGGTCGTCGAAGCGGGCGCCGAGGGCGATGATGAGGTCCGACTTCTGCAGGCCCGTCACCGCGGCCACGGTGCCGTGCATGCCGGGCATCCCGAGGTTGAGCGGCTCGCTGTCGGGCACCGTGCCACGGGCCATGAGGGTCGTCGTCACCGGGATCTGTGTCAGCTCGACGAGTCGACGCAGCTGCTCGCTCGCCCGGGCGCGGACCACACCACCGCCGACGTAGAAGATCGGACGCCTGGCCGCGGCGATGAGCCGGGCGGCCTCGCGGATCTGCTTGCCGTGCGGTCGCAGGACGGGCCGGTAGCCGGGCAGGTCGATCGGTGGCGGCCAGGAGAAGGTCGTCGTGGCCTGGAGCGCGTCCTTGCTGATGTCGACGAGGACCGGCCCCGGCCTGCCGGTCGAGGCGACGTGGAAGGCCTCGGCGATCGCCTGCGGGATCCTGGCCGGGTCGGTGACGAGGTAGTTGTGCTTGGTGATCGGCATCGTGATGCCGCGGATGTCGGCCTCCTGGAACGCGTCGGTACCGATGGCACCGCTCGACACCTGCCCGGTGATGGCGACGATCGGCACCGAGTCCATGTGCGCGTCCGCGATGGGCGTCACGAGGTTCGTCGCGCCCGGCCCGGAGGTCGCCATGCAGACACCGACCTTGCCGGTGGCGGCCGCGTAGCCTTCGGCGGCGTGGCCGGCACCCTGCTCGTGACGCACGAGGATGTGGCGCACCTTCTCGGAGTCGAGCATCGGGTCGTAGGCCGGCAGGATGGCGCCGCCGGGGATGCCGAAGACGGTGTCGGCGCCGATGGCCTCGAGGGAGAGTACGAGCGCCTGGGCGCCGGTGACCTCGCGGGCCGGGGCGGCGGGCGCGACCGGCGCCGCGGCACCGGGGTCGCTGGGCCGCGCCGGGGAGGACGGCGTCGGACGGTGACGGGCCAGGGAGGCCACGTCCGCGGGCGAAGGCGCCTGCTTCGTCGTGTCGCTCACGATCTCATCCTTGTCTCGAGCACTGCACGGTGTTGCGGTCTCTGGTGGCCGGCGACCCTCGTCCGTCCCTCGTGGACCCGTCCCGGCCCACAAAAAAACCCTTCGGTCCCAAGGCGGGACGGAAGGGAGCGCGCTGACCGGTTCTGCTGGTCGGCGCGCTAGGAAAGTACGAGGAGTCGGGCCACGCGTCAACCGTCCTACGCGGCCCCAGCGGTGTCAATCGGCCGTACTGGCTGTCTCAGCATGTGGCACCGGGGTCTCACCCACTGTCGCGGCGGCCGAGGGGCCCGGCGCGACGGCGGAAAGTCGGTTGAGGGGTCGGCGTGGCGCCAGGACACTGGCGTCACGGCCCGTCGGGCTCCCGCCCGGTCGGTGGGCCATCACCCCTCCCGGCACCACCGGGACACCCGCACCGGAGAGACCATGACGACACCGATGCCCGAGGCGACCCACGACGTCAACGACCTCGGCCTCGAGCACCTCGAGGGCGTCTCGTGGCGCCCGCTGCGCCGGGAGGAGGCGCGGGACGTCTACGAGCTGATGCGCGACGCCGAGCTGGCCGACGTCGGCACCGTCGTCATCGAGGAGGCCGACATCGTCGGGGACTGGCAGCGCCCCAGCTTCGACATCGACCGCCAGACGATCGGCGTCTACGACGCGGGCCGGCTCGTCGCGTACGGCGAGGTCGACCGTGGCCGGTGGGGGCACGCCCACGTCCACCCGCTGGCCCGCGGGCGCGGCATCGGCACGGCCCTGGCGCTGTGGTGCCAGCGCCTCTCGCGGCGTGACGGGACGGGGCTCGTCGGCCAGCCCGTGCCGGCCGGCTCGAGCGGCGAGCGACTGTTCGAGTCCCTGGGGTACCGGCCGCTGTGGACCTCGTGGGTCCTCGAGATGCCGCGCGGCAAGCAGATCGAGCCGCAGCCGATCCCGGCCGGGTACACGGTGCGCGCGGCCCGGGACGAGGGCGACCACCGCGTCGCGCACGAGGTCGTCGAGGACGCCTTCCTCGAGTGGTCGCAGCGTGACCGCGAGTCCTTCGAGGACTGGGCGGCAGGGACCGTGCTGCGGCCGGGGTTCGAGCCGTGGCACCTGCGCCTCATGACCGACCCGTCCGGCGCCGTCGTCGGGGTGGCGCTGCTCATGGTCAACGAGGACGTCGGCTACATCGACAAGCTCGCCGTGCGCCGCGACCACCGCGGCAGGGGCCTGGCCCGGGCGCTGCTCGTCGACGCCTTCGCCGCGGCGCGCGCGCACGGTGCCACCCGCTCGGAGCTGTCCACCGACTCGCGCACCGGCGCGCTCGGCCTCTACGAGAAGGTGGGCATGGAGGTGACGTCGACGTGGCGCCACTGGGCGATCGACACCAGCGGCACGCCCTGAGGGCGCGCGGCCGCGCCCCAGCCGCAGACCGCGCCTCAGCCGCAGACCGCGCCCCCGCTCGCCGAGCCGACGAGCTTGCGGTACTTGGCGAGGACGCCGCGGGTGTACTTCGGCTCCGGGTGGGTGACACCCTCGGCGCGGCGGCGCTGCATCTCCTCCTCGTCGACGAGCACGTCGAGCGTTCCGTTCGCGACGTCGAGACGGATCGTGTCACCGTCGCGGACGAAGGCGATCGGGCCGTCGTCGACGGCCTCCGGGGCCACGTGCCCCACGCAGAGGCCGGTCGTGCCGCCGGAGAAGCGTCCGTCGGTGAGCAGCAGGACGTCCTTGCCGAGGCCGGCGCCCTTGATGGCGCCGGTCACGGCGAGCATCTCGCGCATGCCGGGACCGCCCTTGGGCCCCTCGTAGCGGATGACGACGACGTCGTTCTTCCTCAGCGAGCCGTCCTCGACGGCGTCCATCGCGGCGCGCTCGCCGTCGAAGACGCGGGCCGTGCCCTCGAACACCGACTCGTCGAAGCCGGCTGACTTGACCACCGCGCCCTCCGGCGCCAGCGACCCCTTGAGAATGGTCAGCCCGCCGGTGTGGTGGATCGGCTCGGACAGCGCCCGGACGACCTTGCCGTCGACGTCCGGCGGACGGACGTCGGCGAGGTTCTCTGCGAGCGTCTTGCCCGTCACCGTCAGGCAGTCGCCGTGGAGCAGCCCGGCGTCGAGAAGGGCCCGCATGACGACCGGCACGCCCCCCACGCGGTCGATGTCGGTCATGACGAACTGGCCGAACGGCTTGACGTCGGCCAGGTGCGGCACGGTGGCGCCGATGCGCGCGAAGTCGTCGATGGTGAGGTCGACGTCGGCCTCGTGGGCGATCGCGAGCAGGTGCAGCACGGCGTTCGTCGACCCGCCGAAGGCCATGACGACGGCGATGGCGTTCTCGAACGCCTCCTTGGTCATGATGTCGCGCGCACGGATCCCCCGGCGCAGCAGCTCGACGACGGCCTCACCCGACTTGCGGGCATAACCGTCGCGCCGGCGGTCGGTCGCCGGCGGCGCCGCCGAGCCGGGCAGCGACATGCCGATCGCCTCCGCCACGGAGGCCATCGTGTTCGCGGTGTACATGCCGCCGCAGGCACCCTCGCCCGGGCAGATGGCGCGCTCGATGGCGTCGACGTCCTCACGCGACATGCGCCCGGCAGCGCACGCACCGACGGCCTCGAACGCGTCGATGATCGTGACGACCTTCTCGGTGCCGTCGGAGAGCTTGGCGATGCCCGGGAGGATGGACCCGGCATAGAGGAACACCGACGAGAGGTTGAGCCGTGCGGCGGCCATGAGCATGCCGGGCAGCGACTTGTCGCAGCCCGCAAGCAGGACCGACCCGTCGAGGCGCTCGGCGTTCATGACGGTCTCGACCGAGTCGGCGATGATCTCGCGGGACACCAGGCTGAAGTGCATGCCCTCGTGGCCCATCGAGATGCCGTCGGACACCGAGATGGTGCCGAACTCGAGCGGGTACCCGCCGCCGGCGTGGACGCCGTCCTTGACCGCCTTGGCGAGCCGGTCGAGCGACAGGTTGCACGGGGTGATCTCGTTCCACGAGCTCGCGACGCCGATCTGTGGCTTGGCGAAGTCGTCGTCGCCGAGGCCTACCGCCCGGAGCATCCCCCGCGCGGCGGTCTTCTCCAGACCGTCCGTGACGTCGCGGCTACGGGGCTTGATGTCGGGCGTCTGCGTCATGAAGGCAGCATAGGACGCC